>JAQSXO010000459.1 GCA_029256625.1 Cellulosimicrobium sp.
CCCGGACCCGTCGACCCCGCTGCGGGTCGCCATGCTCTCGGTGCACACGTCGCCCCTCGACCAGCCGGGCACGGGCGACGCGGGCGGCATGAACGTGTACGTCACGGAGCTCGCGCACGCGCTCGCGCGCCGCGGCACGCAGGTCGAGATCTTCACTCGCGCCACGGCGTCGAGCCAGCCCCGCAAGGTCGAGGTGTCCGACGGCGTGACGGTGCGCCACGTCGTCGCCGGACCCTTCGAGGGGCTCGACAAGAACGACCTGCCCGGCCAGCTCTGCGCCTTCACGGCGGGCGTGCTGCGCGCCGAGGCGCGGCACCACGAGGGCTGGTACGACGTCGTCCACACCCACTACTGGCTCTCCGGGCAGGTGGGCTGGCTCGCGGCCGACCGCTGGGACGTCCCGCTCGTGCACACCATGCACACGCTCGCGCGCGTGAAGAACGCCGCGCTCGCCCCGGGCGACGCGCCCGAGCCGCTGGGCCGGATCATCGGGGAGGAGCAGGTCGTCGCCGAGGCGGACGCGCTCGTCGCGAGCACGGACGCCGAGGCGGACGACCTCGTGCGTGACTACGCCGCCGACCCCGCGCGCGTGCACGTCGTGCCGCCGGGCGTCGACCTCGACCTGTTCTCCCCGGACGCCGGCAGCGCGTCGGCGGGCGACGGCGCCGCGCGGCGGGAGCGGCGCCGGACGCTGCGCGCCGGGCTGGGGCTGCCCACCGACGGCGGCCTCGTGCTCTTCGCGGGGCGCGTGCAGCCGCTCAAGGGCCCGGACGTGCTCGTCCGGGCGCTCGGCGTCCTCGCGGAGCGCGGGGAGCCCGTGCCGACGCTCGTCGTGCTGGGCGGCCCGAGCGGGCGCCCGACGGCGGTGCGCGAGCTCGAGGCGCTCGCCTACCAGGTCGGGGTGAGCGACCGGCTCGTCGTGCGGCCGCCGGTCCCGCGCGACGAGCTCGCGCGGTGGTACCGGGCCGCCGACGTCGTCGCCGTGCCGTCGCACAACGAGTCGTTCGGGCTCGTCGCGGCCGAGGCCGAGGCGAGCGGCACGCCCGTCGTCGCGGCCGCCGTCGGCGGGCTGCGGACGGTGGTCGAGGACCAGGTCTCCGGCGTCCTCGTGCCCGACCACGACCCGGAGACGTGGGCGCGCGTGCTCCGCGACCTGCTCGCCGACGACGAGCGCCTCGCCGCGCTCGGCGACGGCGCCCGGCGCGCGGGCGAGCGGTTCGGCTGGGACACCGCCGCGCTGCGCATGCTCGACGTCTACGCGCAGGCGCGCAAGGTCCGCGCGGCGCGCTGACGCCGCGCGCGACCCTCGCTGTCGGTCAGGCGTCCGGCGCGGCGCGCTCCAGGACCAGGACGGGGATCTCGCGCGACGTCTTTTCCTGGTAGTCCGCGTACGGCGGGTAGGCCGCGACGGCGCGCTCCCACCAGAGCGCCCGCTCCTCGCCGTGGACCTCGCGCGCGACGTAGTCGTGGCGCTCGGTCTCGTCCTGGAGCTCGACCTGCGGGTGCGCCAGGACGTTGTGGTACCAGACGGGGTGCTGAGGGGCGCCGCCCAGGGACGCGACGATCGCGTACACGCCGTCGTGCTCGACCCGCATGAGCGGCGTCTTGCGGACCTTGCCGGTACGCCGCCCGAGGGTCGTGAGCACGACCACCGGCATCCCGTTCAGGGTCGTGCTGCGCGTCCCGCCGGACGACTCGTAGGACTCGGCCTGCTTGCGGGACCAGGCGCTCGGGCTGGGGGCGTACTCTCCGTCGATCGGCATGTCCGGGCAACGTGCGCGCCGCCCGCCCGATTCCCGGACCTTCGTCCCACGCCCGACGGCGACGGTCACCACCACGTGGGACGCGGGTGCCCGCGCGCCGGGCCGTGCGGCAGGATGGAACCCATGACCTACACCCTCGTGCTGCTCCGCCACGGCGAGAGCGAATGGAACGCCAAGAACCTGTTCACCGGCTGGGTGGACGTCGCCCTGTCGGAGAAGGGGACCGAGGAGGCGAAGCGCGGCGGTCAGCTCCTCACCGAGGCCGGCGTCCTGCCCGACGTCGTGCACACCTCGCTCCTGCGCCGCGCCATCACGACGGCGAACCTGTCGCTCGACGCCGCGGACCGCCACTGGATCCCTGTGAAGCGGTCGTGGCGCCTCAACGAGCGCCACTACGGTGCGCTCCAGGGCAAGAACAAGAAGCAGACCCTCGAGGAGTTCGGCGAGGAGCAGTTCATGCTCTGGCGCCGCTCGTACGACGTCCCGCCGCCCGAGATCGAGCTCGGCTCCGAGTTCTCCCAGGACGCGGACCCGCGCTACGCCGACGCCCCCGTCGTGCGCACCGAGTGCCTCAAGGACGTGCTCGAGCGCGCCCTGCCGTACTGGGACGGCGAGGTCGTCCCGGACCTGAAGGCCGGCAAGACCGTCCTCGTCGCGGCGCACGGCAACTCGCTGCGCGCGATCGTCAAGCACCTCGACGGCATCTCCGACGAGGACATCGCCGCGCTCAACATCCCGACCGGCATCCCGCTGCTCTACGAGCTCGACGAGGACCTCAAGCCCGTCACGAAGGGCGGCCGCTACCTCGACCCCGAGGCCGCCGCCGAGGCCGCCGCCACGGTCGTCTGTCGTGCGAGATGCGGCCGTCGGTGCGAGGTAATACCGCAGCCCGCCGAGGGAGAAACCGTAGTCGCCCGAGTTGGCCGAGGTAGAGCCCTGGTCGCGCGAGGTAGAGCCCTGGTAGGCCGAGGTAGAACCCTGGTCGCGCGAGGTAGAGCCCTGGTCAGCCGAGGTAGAGCCCTGGTCGCGCGAGGTAGATCCCTGGTCAGCCGAGGTAGAGCCCTGGTCGCGCGAGGTAGAACCTCGGTTGCGCGAGGTAGAGCCCTGGTTGCGCGAGGTAGAGCCTTGGTTGCGTGAGGTAGAACCCGGGTAGTCCCCGACGACGGTCGGTGACCCGCCGCGGTCGGTTCGCCGGGGCAGCGCGACGCCCGCTCGGGTCAGGGAGCGCCGCCGCTCGCGCGGTGTCGCGGCACGGAGCTGACGCCGCGGGTAGTCGCCCGGGTGAGGACCGAGCGGGGTGAGGCGACATCGGGCGGGGTGGGTGGTGGTGCCGCGTCGTGGCGGGCCTGGCGGGAGCCGCGAGGCCACCCCACCCCGCCACACCCCGTCGAGCACCAGAACCACGGCTCTACCTCGGCCGACCAGGGCTCTACCTCAGCTGACCAGAGCTCTACCTCAGCTGACCAGAGCTCTACCTCAGCTGACCAGAGCTCTACCTCGCGCGACCAGGGCTCTACCTCGCGCGACCACGGCTCTCCCTCGGCCGACCGGAGCTCTCTCTCGACCGACCGAGCGACAACCTCGCGCGGATGATCGTCAGGCGGTGGCGCGGGCGGAGCCGGCGGGGGTACCGCGGTCGTCGGCGAAGTCGCCGGTGACGAGGTACGTCACGCGCTTGGCGATGGACACGCCGTGGTCGCCGAAGCGCTCGTAGTAGCGGCCCACGAGCGTGACGTCGACGGTCTCCTGCGGGGTACCGGTCCACGTGCCGTCGAGCAGCGCGGTGAACGTGTCCTGGTGGAGCTTGTCGAGCAGGTCGTCGTCGCGCTCGATGTTCGCGGCGACGGTCAGGTCGCGCGTCGTGAGGAGCGTCGTCGTCCGGCGGGCGACGCGCACGGCGGCGTCGTGCATCTGCTCGAACGTCCGGTGGAGCGACGGCTCGATGGCGCGGGCCGGGTAGCGACCGCGCGCGACCTGCGCGATGTGCCGGGCGAGGTCGCCCATGCGCTCCAGGGTGGCGCTCATGCGCAGCGCGCTGACCACGACGCGGAGGTCGGTGGCCACGGGCTGCTGCTGCGCGAGCAGGAGCACGCAGCGCTCGTCGAGCTCGCGCTCGAGGGCGTCGATCGTGTGATCGTCGCCGATGACCGACTGCGCGAGCTGCAGGTCCGCCGTGAGGAGCGCCTGCCCGGCGCGGTTCACAGCGGACTCCACCAGCCGGCTCATCTCGGCCAGGTCGTCGCCGACCTGCTTCAGCTCGGCCTCGAAGATCTCCCGCATCGCTTCCCTCTCGTCGTGACCGGTCGGTCCGGTCCGTGACGGCGTGCACCCCTGCGCGCCGGGCGGCGCCCGGGCACGCCGTCGGCTCCTGTCACGCTCGCAGGCGCGGTCGACCGGGCGGTGAACTCCAGGGCGCCGCCAGGTGAACTCTTGGCGGCTCGCGCCTGCGGGGCGCCGGATCGACCGGTCGGGCGCGCACGCGACCGTAGGCTGGAGGGGTGCAAGCCGAGAGTCTCATCGAGGGCGCGACCGTGCTGGCCGCCGGCGTCGTGGGCGTCGTGGTCGGCGTGATCGCGGCCATCGCGTTCCGCGTGAGCGAGCGCCAGCAGCGCGCTGCGCGGGCGGAGGCGGCACCCGAGCTCGACGAGGGTCTCGTCCGGGTGCTGGCCGTGCTGCGGTCGGCCGCCGTCGTCCTGGACGAGGAGGGCGAGGTGGTGCGGGCCAGCCCGCCGGCGTACGCGCTGGGCGTGGTGCGGGGCGACGCGATCGCGCACGCGGCCATCCGGGACATGATCGACGACGTGCGCCGGGACGGCGTGATCCGCGACGAGGAGCTCGAGCTCCCGCGCGGTCCGGTCGGCCGGGGCACGGTCATGCTCCAGGTCCGCGTCGCGCAGGTGGGCCCGCAGCACATGCTCGTCCTCGCGGAGGACCGCACGGAGGCGCGGCGCGTCGAGGCGATCCGCCGCGACTTCGTCGTGAACGTGTCCCACGAGCTGAAGACGCCGGTCGGGGCGCTCGCGCTGCTCGCCGAGACGGTGCAGGACGCCGCGGACGACCCGGTGGCGGTGCGGCGGTTCTCCGCGCGCATGCAGTCGGAGGCGACGCGCCTCTCCGCGCTCGTGCAGGAGATCATCGAGCTCTCGCGGCTCCAGGTCGCGGGTGCGCTCCAGGAGGTCACGGTCGTGCCGGTGCGGGGCGTGATCGAGGAGGCGGTGGACCGCGCGCGCACGACCGCGCAGGGCAAGGGCATCACGCTCACGACCGGGGGAGAGCTCGACGCCGCCGTGTACGGGGACCACAACCTGCTCGTGACCGCGGTGCGCAACCTGCTCGACAACGCGGTCGCCTACTCGGGCGAGAACACGCGCGTCGGCGTCGGCGTCTCGCTCGCGGACGACCTGGTCGAGATCGCCGTCGTGGACCAGGGCATCGGCATCTCGGCCGACGAGCAGGCCCGCGTGTTCGAGCGGTTCTACCGGGTGGACCCCGCGCGCTCGCGCGACACCGGCGGGACAGGCCTCGGCCTCAGCATCGTCAAGCACGTCGCGGCCGACCACGGTGGCGAGGTCACCATGTGGTCCGAGCCCGGGCGCGGCTCGACCTTCACGCTCCGGATCCCCGCGGCGGACGTGCCGGCCGGGCAGGCGCACGTCGCGCCGTCGGGCACGGTCCACGACGCGGCGCGGGACGAGGGCACGGCCGGGGCCGTCCCCGTGCCCGTGCAGCACGACGTGCGGCGGGCCGTGGAGACCCCCGCACCCGACGACGTTCAGAACAAGGAGGTAGGCGCGTGACGCGCATCCTGGTGGTGGAGGACGAGGAGTCGTACCGCGACCCGTTGACGTACCAGCTGCGACGCGAGGGTTTCGACGTCGTCGAGGCGGCGACGGGCACCGAGGCGCTGGAGCGGTTCGACGCGGACGGGGCGGACCTCGTCCTGCTCGACCTCATGCTCCCCGGGCTGAGCGGCACCGAGGTGTGCCGCGAGCTGCGGCAGCGCGGCGACGTGCCCGTCATCATGCTCACGGCGAAGGACTCGGAGATCGACAAGGTCGTGGGCCTCGAGCTGGGCGCCGACGACTACGTGACGAAGCCGTACTCGTTCCGCGAGCTGCTCGCGCGCGTACGCGCCGTGCTGCGCCGCAAGGGCGGCGAGAACGGGGGCGAGGTC
>JAQSXO010000460.1 GCA_029256625.1 Cellulosimicrobium sp.
CGTCGAGCGGTACACGGAGCTGCACGGCAACCCGCCCGGCGAGGACGAGGCCAACGCGTACACGACCGGCCAGGTCGTCGCCGCCGCGGTCGAGGCCGTGGGCTGCGCCGAGCAGGGTGAGTGCCAGCAGGAGCTCATCTCGTGGCTGCGCAGCAACGAGGTCGAGACCGTCGTCGGGCCGCTGACCTGGGACGAGACGGGCAAGCCGCAGGGCGCCCACCTCATCCAGCAGTACGTGGACGGCGAGATCCAGATCGTCCTGCCGCAGGACGCCAAGGAAGCCGAGTTCGTCTTCCCCAAGCCGGCCTGGTGATCGCCTCGTGACAGGAACGCTCCTCTTCCAGAGCCTCGTGCTCGGCGTGCTGCTGGGAGGGCTCTACGCCCTCCTGGCAGCGGGCCTCACCCTGTACTTCGGCGTGATGCGCGTCGTGATGATCGCCCACTCGGCGTTCCTCATCCTCGCCGCGTACCTCGCCTGGTTCTTCAACCAGCAGACCGGCATGGACCCGCTGCTGTCGCTCGTCATCACCGTGCCGCTGTTCTTCCTCGTCGGCGTGGGCATGCAGCGCCTGCTCATCACGCGCCTGCGGCCCGCGACGCTCACGATGATGTCCGTCCTCCTCACGTTCGCCGTCGCGCTCTTCATCGAGGGCATGATCGGCTTCGTCTGGAGCGGCACGCAGCGACGCATCCAGCTCCCGTACTCGGGCGCGAGCATCGAGTTCTTCGGGGCCCGGATCGCCGTCGTGAAGCTCGTGGCCTTCGGGCTCGCGGCGCTCTCCCTCGCGCTGCTGTACCTGCTCATGAAGCACAGCCGGTTCGGCCAGGCGCTGCGCGCGACGATCCAGCACCGCGAGGCCGCGCAGCTCGTCGGCATCAAGACCGACCGCGTCGCGGGCTACGGCTTCGGCCTCGGGCTCGCGACCGCCGCGATCGGCGGGACCGCGCTGTCGCTCGACGCGACGATCTACCCGTCGCTGCACTGGCACTGGATCGGCCCGCTCATGGCGATCATCGTCGTCGGCGGCCTGGGGTCCATCCCGGGCGCCGCGATCGCGGCCATGGTGCTCGGCATCGGCCAGAGCCTGCTCCAGGTGCCGCTCGGCACCACGTGGGCGCAGACCATCTTCTACGTCGCCCTCTTCGCGACGCTGATGCTGCGGCCCCAGGGATTCTTCGGAGGTCGCCTTGCCCAACGCTTCTGACACCCGTCCCGCGAGCCGCCGCGCGGCCGCCCGCGCGGTGCCCGACGGCGCAGGCACGGCCTCGGCCGTCGTCGCACCCACCGCACGCCGCCCCTGGGGCCGCGTCGTCCGCCTCGCCGCGCTCGTCGTCCTCGCCGTGCTCGTCCTGGCCTTCCCGACGATGGCGCCCAACGCGTACATCCTGTCGGCCGGCATCGTCGTCCTCAGCTACGCGTGCACCGCGACCGCCTGGAACTTCATGGGCGGCTTCACGGGGTACGTCTCGCTCGGGCACGCCGCGTTCTTCGGGCTCGGTGCCTACGGCACGGGCCTCCTGATCCGCGACCTCGGGCTCCCGAGCTTCGTCGCGTGGCTCGTCGCCGGCGCGCTCGTCCTGCTCATCACCATCCCCGTGGGGATCGCGGCGCTGCGCGTGCGCGGCGCGTCGTTCGTCATCGTGTCGATCTCGTTCGTGCTCATCCTGCTGCTCGTCTTCCAGGCGTGGGGCTCCTTCACGGGCGGGTCCGACGGCCTCGTCGTCCCGCGCCCGTTCCCGGACCTGCTGCGGCCCGAGCACCACCGCACGTTCTTCTACCTGTTCGCCGCGCTGCTCGTCGTCATGCTCGTCGCGTGGTGGGCGATCGACCGCTCGCGCTTCGGCACCGGGCTCAAGGCGATCCGCGAGGACGAGGACAAGGCGCAGGCGCTCGGCGTCCCGACGCGCAACTACAAGCTCGTCGCCTACGTCGTCTCCGCGACCTTCACCGGCCTCGCGGGCGGCATGTACGCCCTGTGGTTCGGCGACCTCGACCCGATCTTCCAGTTCTCCATCATGCTCGGCTCCTACATGGTGCTCATGGCGCTCTTCGGGGGAGTCCGGCACCTCTTCGGCCCGCTCCTCGGCGCCGTCGTCGTCGGCACGGGCCTGGAGTACTTCAAGCTCGAGTTCGGCGACACCCAGTTCCACCTCGTCGCCACCGCCCTGCTGCTCGGCGTCGTCGTCCTCTTCATGCCGGACGGGATCATCCCCGCGGCCCAGGCCCTCTTCAAGCGCTTCGGCCCGCAGGACTCCTCGATCCGCGAGATGACCGCGGCCGAGCTGCTCGAGCGCAACCGCGCCGCGGCCGCCGAGCCGACCGGTGAACCGACCGCCGAGCCGACCGAGCCGCCCGCCGCCGTCGCGCAGCAGGGACAGCACGCGGAAGGCGAGCCGACCGCGGAGGGCCCGGGAGAGGAGAAGGACCGATGAGCACGACGACCGCACCCCCGACGACCCGCAACCTCGAGACCGTCGGCCTCACCAAGTCGTTCGGCGGCGTCCACGCCGTCCGCGACGCGACGGTCACGTTCCACCACGGCAAGATCAACGCGCTCATCGGCCCGAACGGGTCGGGCAAGACGACGTTCTTCAACTGCGTGACGGGCATGATCAAGCCGGACTCCGGCACGGTCACGTTCCGCGGCGAGGACATCACGCGGCGCGCGCCGCACAAGATCGCGCGCGCCGGCATCGGGCGCAGCTTCCAGCTCTGCCGCGTGTTCCCGCGCATGACCGTCCTCGAGAACATGCTCGTCGCGGTCCGGCGCACGAAGGTGCGCGAGCTGCTCGCCGGGGCGCGCAACCCGGAGGAGATCGACAAGGCGCGGGCGCTGCTCGTGCGCGTCGGGATCGACCACCTGGAGAACGTCGAGGCGCGCAACCTGTCCTACGGGCAGCAGAAGCTGCTCGAGCTCGCGGGCGTCCTCATGGGCGACCCCGACACGATCATGCTCGACGAGCCGGCGGGCGGCGTGAACCCGGCGCTCATCGGGCGCATCGGGACGCTCGTGCAGGAGCTCAACGCCGAGGGCAAGACGTTCCTCGTCGTCGAGCACAACATGGACATGGTCATGAGCCTGTCCCACCACGTCATCGTGTTCGACCGGGGC
>JAQSXO010000031.1 GCA_029256625.1 Cellulosimicrobium sp.
CCCGACCCGGAACACGAGGTCGGCGGCCTGCGCGGCCTGCGTGCGGCCGCGCGCCGTCAGCGACGGGCCCGGCACCGACGACCCGCTGAACGCGCCCGCCACGGTGAGCGGCGTCTGCCCGTGCCGCACGAGCACGACCGTGAGGGCGGGCGCGTCGTCGAAGCGGACGGCCGCGCCCGAGGGACGGGCGGGGGTGTCGAACGCGGCCGACTCGCCCGGGACGTCGGCGGGTGCGTCGTCCGCGGCGGGGTCGGGCTCGTCGTCGCCGGCACCCGGCGCGGCGGCGGGCGGGTAGTCGCGCGTGACCGTCCCCGCCGTGTCCATCGCCTCGTTCGCGAGCGCGTCCGCCGCGGAGTTCTGCGCGCGCGGCACCCACTCGTACGCGACCTGCCCGGCCGGCAGCACCGACGCGGCCTCGGCGGCGAGGCGGCGCATGTCGTCGTGCTTGATCTGCCAACGGCCCGACATCTGCTCGACGACGAGCCGCGAGTCCATCCGCACGGTCACCCGCGCTTCCGGGTCGATCTCCGCCGCGGCGCGCAGCCCGGCGACGAGGCCCGAGTACTCGGCGACGTTGTTCGTCGTCGTCCCGAGGAACGCGGCGCGCTCGGCGAGGACCTGACCGCTCTCGCCGTCGCGCACGAGCGCGCCGAAGCCCGCCGGGCCCGGGTTCCCCCGCGACCCGCCGTCGGCCTCGACGACGAGGTGCCGCCGACCGCCCGCGCTCACGCGCCGGCGCCCTCCGGCCGCACGACGATGTGGCCGTAGTCCTCGAGCCGCACCACCTGGTCGGCAGCGGCGGACGTGATCGTCGCGAGCTCGGCCGGGCTCAGCGAGACGTTGAGCCCGTCGACGTGCTGGCCGCGCAGCGCGACGACGCCCCGGCCGCCGTTCTGGTCGCGCACGCGCTCGTAGCAGGCCCGCGTCGAGACCGGCGACGGCGTCCGTGCGCTTCCCCGCGACCTGGCCCGCCTCGGCGTCGAGCTCGACGTAGCGCGCGTCCCGAGCGGCCACGACCTCGGCCTTCGCAGCCTCCAGCTCGGCGTTCGCCGACTCGAGCTTCGCGAGCGCCTCCTCGTGCGCCTCGAGCCGCTCCATGACGTCGAGCTCGACCTCCTCGAGCACGCCCTGGCGCCGCGCGAGGGACTCGAGCTCCGCGACGAGCGCCTGCGCGTCCTTGGCCCCGACCTGCCCCGAGTCGAGCCGCGACTGGTCGCGCGCGGCGCGCGTGCGCACCTGCTCGACGTCGGTCTCCGCCTTGGTGAGCTCGCGCTTGAGGTCGCTCACCGCGGTGCGGGACTCGACGAGCTTTCCGCGCAGGTCCGCGATCTGGGCGTCGAGCTCGGCGATGCGCGCGTGCTCGGGCAGGTTCTTGCGCTGGTGCGCGAGCTGCTGCGCCCGCGTGTCGAGCTCCTGGACGTCGAGCAGGCGGAGCTGGTCGGCGGGCGGTGCAGTGGCCACAGGTGGTTCCTTTCGTGGGCCCCGTGCGGGGCCGGCGTGCAGGGTCGGGACGTCAGGCGGACGGGGTGTCGGGGTCCGGGCGGTCGGAGCGCGGGCCCGCGGGCGGCTCGGCGGGTGCCGACGCGATCCGTACGGTCCACGGGTCGGTGACGAGCGTGCTCACGCGCGTCTCGACCGCCGTGCCGGGCTGCGCGTGCTCCAGGGCGCGCGCGAGGTCCTCGGCAGCGTAGCGGAGCCACGGCCACTCGGAGGCGTAGTGCGGCACGTCGACGAGGAAGGGCGTCCCAGCCTCGCCGTCGCCCTCGAGCCGCGCGCGCTCGCGCAGCTCGGAGACCGGGTGGTGGCGCAGGTCGGACGTGAGGTAGACGTCGGCACCGCTCGCGCGGACGGCGTCGAACAGCGAGTCGCCGGATCCGCCGACGACGGCGACCGACTCCACGGTCGCGTCGAGGTCGCCCGCGACGCGCACGCCCTGCACGGTCGGGGGCAGGACCTCGGCGACACGCTGCGCGAAGGCCCGCAGCGTCGTCGGCGCCGCGAGGCGCCCGACGCGGCCCGTCCCGGTCGTGGCGGCCTCGTGCGGCGACGGCGCCGGGTGCGCGACGAGCGGCACGCGGTGCAGCAGGTCGAGGGCGTCGGCGAGCGCGTCCGCGACGCCGCGCTCCGCCGCGTCGGCGTTGGTGTGCGCGACGTACAGGCCGCACCCGCCCCGGATGAGCCGGTGCACGAGCGAGCCCTTGAACGTCGTCGCCGCGACCGAGTGCACGGGCCGCAGGAACAGCGGGTGGTGCGTGACCAGGAGGTCCGCGCCCCAGGCGAGCGCCTCGTCCGCGACGTCCTCCACCGGGTCGACGGCGAACAGCACCTTGCGCACGGGCGCGCCCGGGTCCCCCGCCACGAGCCCGACGGCGTCCCACTCCTCCGCCGTCGACGGCGGGTACAGCTCGTCCAAGGTCCGGACGACGCGGCCGAGCGTCGGGTGCGCGGCGCCGTCGGCCTCCGGCTCGGTCGACGTGCCGGTGCTCGGGTCGGGCGCGACGGTCATGGCGGCAGGCTATCCCGCGCGGGCCGACCGGGTGCCGTCGAGCATGGTTTGATGGATTGCGCAAACCATCATCCCGCTGCCCGGAGGACCCGTGCCCCGCACACCCCGCCCTGACCGGCCCGACGACGGCGCCCGCGGCACCGACGAGGCCGCTCCCCTCTACCGCATCAAGGCCGAGCTCTTCCGGTGCCTCGCCCACCCCACCCGCATCCAGGTGCTCGAGGTCCTCGCGGCCGACGCCGACCACACGGCGCCCGTGTCCGACCTGCTGGACGTCACGGGGTGCGAGCCCTCCCAGCTCTCCCAGCACCTCGCCGTGCTGCGCCGGGCCGGGGTCGTCACCTCGACCCGCAGCGGCAACGCGGTCGAGTACCGCCTTGCCGAACCCCTCGTCGCCGAGCTCCTCGTCGTCGCGCGGGCGTTCCTCCTCTCGAGCCTCGCGGGCGCGTCCGACCAGCTCGACGCCGCGCGACGGCTCCCCGCACTGCCGGGCGCGTCGGCGCGCGCCGTGCTCGACGCGACCACGTCGACCGCCATCGCGTCGACCGCCTCCCCATGAGCCGCCTCCCTTCCGTCCGCGAGCTGCTCCCGCGACGCTCCGACTACGACCTGCGGCCCCGGACCCTGCGCGCCGACCTCCTCGCGGGCGTCACCGTGGGCGTCGTCGCCCTCCCGCTCGCGCTCGCGTTCGGCGTCAGCTCCGGCGTCGGGGCGGCGGCCGGGCTCGTCACCGCGGTGATCGCGGGGATCGTCGCCGCCGTGCTCGGCGGGTCGAACCATCAGGTCTCCGGCCCGACCGGGGCGATGGCCGTCGTGCTCGCGCCGATCGTCGTCACCCACGGGCTGGGCTCCGTCGCGCTCGTCACCGTGCTCGGCGGGCTCGTCGTCCTCGTCGCGGGGCTCGCCCGGCTCGGCCGGGTCGTCACGTACATCCCCTGGCCCGTCGTCGAGGGCTTCACGCTCGGGATCGCCTGCATCATCTTCCTCCAGCAGGTCCCGGCCGCGGTCGGGGTCGAGGCGGCCCCCGGTCACAACACGTTCGTGACCGCCGTCGGGGCCGTGCGCACCGCCGTGACCGCCGTCCCGCCCGCCCCGGTCCTGTGGACGCTCGGGTGCGTCGCGCTCGTCGCCGCGACGATGCTGCTGCTCCCCCGCGTCCACGCGGCGATCCCGGCCTCGCTCGTCGCGGTCGTGCTGGCCACCGTCCTCGTCGAGGCGCTCGGCGCCCCCGTCCCGCGCATCGGCGCCCTGCCCTCGTCCCTGCCCTCGCCCGTCCTGCCGACGTTCACCCCCGGCGCGCTGCGCGACCTCGGCGGCGCAGCCCTCGCGATCGCCGCGCTCGCGGCCATCGAGTCGCTGCTGTCCGCCCGCGTCGCCGCCTCCATGGTGCAGGCCGGGTCGCCCGGGGGCTCCGTCTACCAGCCCGACCGCGAGCTCGTCGGGCAGGGTCTCGCATCCGTGGCCTCCGGCCTCTTCGGCGGCATGCCCGCCACGGGTGCCATCGCCCGCACCGCGGTCAACGTGCGGTCGGGCGCCCGCACACGGCTCGCGGCCGTCGTGCACGCGGTCGTGATCCTCGCCGTCATCTACCTCGCCACGGGCCCGGTCTCGCGGATCCCGCTCGCCGCGCTCGCCGGCGTGCTCATGGTGACGAGCTTCCGGATGATCGGCGCCCGGACGATCCGGTCGGTGGTCGGCGCCGGACGGTCGAGCGCGGCGACCTTCGTCGTCACCGCCGTCGTCACCGTCGCGTTCGATCTCGTGCAGGCCATCGAGATCGGCATCCTCGTCGCCGCGTTCTTCGCGCTGCGGACCGTCGCCCGCGCCTCGGCCGTGCACCGCGACCCCCTCCCTGGACCGGCCCAGCCGGGCGACGAGCACGTCGCGCTCTTCCGTCTCGAGGGCTCCATGTTCTTCGGCGCCGCGGACCGCGTGCTCACCGAGGTGACCGACGCCTCGACGCACGACGACGTCGCGGTCGTGGTCCTGCGGCTCTCCCAGCTCCGCATGGTCGACGCGACCGGGGCCAGGGCGCTCGGCGAGCTCGTCGAAGGGCTCGAAGCGCGCGGCGTGACCGTGCTCGTCAAGGGCGTCCAGGAACGGCACCGGTCGCTCCTCACGAACGTCGGGGCGCTCGCGGAGCTCCGCCACGAGAACCACCTCTTCGACACGCTCGACGACGCGATCGAGCACGCACGCTCCCACGTGCGCCGCGCCCTCCGGGGCACGGACGTCCCCCAGGTGCGCGGGCTGCGCCCGTCGACCTGACCCCTCGGTACGATGCGCCGATGCAGCGCAGGGCAGGCCGTCGTGCCGGTGTCGCCGGCGTGGCCGTCGGACTGCTCCTCTTCGCCGCCTGGCTGGTCGGCCCCGTTCTCTGGGTCGAGCTCGACGAGGCGGGCACACCCCCGGTCCCGAGCTTCGCCGACGGTGTCCAGGTGGTTGACGAGGGGACGGGCTGCGGATCGGGCGGCTGCTGGCGCGAGCTGACGCTCTCGTGGCCCGGGCACGACCGCGACGCCGTCCGTGCGCGGGTCGGCCTCGACGACGCGGGGCGGCGGTGCGACGCGATGTCGGTCCTCGACCGGCGGGTCCGGTGCGTGTGGGAGGTCGACGACGAGGCCTCCGGCGCCACGCTCCGCGTCGACGTCGGATGGCACCGTCCGCTCGGGCTGTGAGCGGTACGCGGGCCGCATAGCGTGATCGGATGCACGAGTTCGTGCGAGCCCCGTCCGACGCGCTGCCGCCCGGCGTCGTGTCGATGGTCGGCTACCGTCTCCGGACCCCGCCCACCGAGGGCGCGCCGTCGGTCCACCGCGGCCTGCCGTCCCCGTGGCTCACGCTCGTCGTGAGCACCGCGGGCGTCGTCCCGACGTCGCCCGGGCCGGACGCCGTGCCGGTGCGCTACGAGTCGCTCGTCGGCGGCCTGCACACCCGCCCGGCCCTGATCCACCAGCCGCAGGAGCAGGCGGGCGTGCAGCTCGCGCTCGACCCGCTGGCCTGCCGGGGGCTGCTGGGCGTGCGCGCGGGCGAGCTCGGCCTCGTCGAGGACGGCGACGCCGTCCTCGGCCCCGCCGCCGCCCGCCTGCGCGAGCAGGCCGCGGAGGCGGGCTCGTGGGCCGCCGCGTTCGACGCCGTGCGCGCGGCCTTCGCCGGCAGCGAGGACCCGCCGGGTAGCCCCGGAGCCCTGCCCGTCCGCGCCGAGGTGCGCGTCGAGGTCGCGGAGGCGTGGCGCCTGCTCGTCCGCACCCGGGGTCGGGCGCGCGTGCGCGACGTCGCGCGGCACGTCGCCCTCGGCGAGCGGCAGCTCGAGACGCTGTTCCGGGCCGAGCTCGGCGTCACGCCCCGGGCGGCACGCGGCCTCGTACGGTTCGACGCCGCCCGCCGCCAGGTCCAGCGCCTCGCCCTCGGCCGGGGCGCCCGGACGCTCGCCGACGTCGCCGCGCAGACCGGGTACGCCGACCACTCCCACCTGGTGCGCGACTTCCGCCGGTTCGCCGGCACGAGCCCGACCGCCTGGGTGCGCGAAGAGCTCGGGAACATCCAAGCCGGCGGCCACACCGACGGGCCAGGGTGGGGTCATGAGCATCCACGAGAGCACCCGCACGACCGCTGACACCTCCGACACCGGCGCGGCGCCGACGCAGCACGTCTGGCCCACGCTCCAGGCGCGCGACGCCCGCGCCCTCGTCGCGTTCCTCACCGACGTCGTCGGGTTCGCCGCGACGGCCGTCATGGCGGGCGAGGACCGCGACGTCGCGCACGCCCAGCTCGACTGGCCGCACGGCGGCGCGATCATGCTCGGCAGCCACTCCCCCGAACGGGAGTGGTCGCGCGAGCCCGGGACCTGCGGCACGTACGTCGTCGTGCCCGACGACGAGATCGAGGCGCTCGACGCGCGGCTCCGCGAGCGCGCGCCGGCAGCCGGGGGACGCGTCGTCGTCCCGCTCCGGGACACGGACTACGGGAGCCGCGAGCTCGTGCTCCAGGACCCGGAGGGCAACCTGTGGTCGTTCGGCACCTACCGCGGCGAGCCGCGGCGCTGACGCGGCCGGGCGACGACACCACCGGGCGACGGGTCCACCGGGGCCCGTCGCCCGTCCCTCACTTCGCCTCGGCGTAGTGGTCGACGACGGCGACGGTGAGCGGGAAGTCGACCGGGAACTCCCCGAACAGGAGGCGCCCCGCCTCCGCCGCGGCCGCGCGGACCTCGTCGGCCACCGCCTCGGCGAGCTCGGCCGGCGCGTGCACGACGACCTCGTCGTGGAGGAAGAAGACGAGGTGCGCCCGGTCGGCGAACGGCGCGGGCGCGGCCCCCGGGGTCGCCGCGAGGGGAAGGTCCCACAGCCGGCGGCGGATCGAGGCGAGCCAGCACAGCGCCCACTCGGCCGCCGTGCCCTGCACGACGAAGTTCCGCGTGAACCGGCCCCACGCGCGGGTGTACGACCGGGCGCGCGCCTGCGCGTCCGCGCCCGTCCGGCCGCTCTCGACGTCGTCCGCGCCGCCCTCCTCGACCGCGTAGGCACCCTCTTGGGCCGCCTGCCACGACTCGCCGGGTCGTGGCGAGCTCCGGCCGAGGAGGGTCGACACGACCTCGCCGCGCTCGCCGGCCTGTGCGGCGCGCTCCACGAGGCCGATCGCGTCGGGGAACGCCTTCGCGAGCCGGGGCAGGACGAGCGCGCTGTCGCCCGTCGTGCCCCCGTACATCGCGCCGAGCATCCCGACCTTCGCGTGGTCACGCGTCGCGACGGCTCCCGACGCGACGATGCCCGCGTACATGTCGCCGCCGCGCCCCGCCGCCGCCATGCGCTCGTCGTGCGCGAGCCCGGCGAGCACGCGCGGCTCGAGCTGCGCGGCGTCCGCGACGACGAGCTTCCAGCCCGGGTCCGCGACGACCGCGCGGCGCACCTGCTTGGGGAGCTGCAGCGCCCCGCCGCCGCTCGACGACCACCGGCCCGTGACGACGCCGCCCACGACGTACTCGGTGCGGAACCGCCCGTCGCGGACCCAGGTGTCGAGCCAGGACCAGCCGTTCGCGGTGAGCAGCCGCGAGAGCTTCTTGTACTCGAGCAAGGGCTCGACGACGGGGTGGTCCGTGCGCTCGAGCTCCCACTTACGCAGCGACCGCACGCCCACGCCCGCGTACTGGAGGGCTTTGAGCAGGTCCGGGTGCGAGTCCGGGTTGAGGGTCGGCGGCGCGTCGAGGGCCGCGCGGATGCGCGCGACGAGGTCCTCCATGAGCGCGGGGCGCTCGCCGGGACGCGGTCGCGGTCCCAGCGCGTCCGTGAGGATCGCGTCGTGCACGTCGGCGCGCCACGGGACGCCCGCGTGGTGCATCTCCGCCGCGACGAGCGCGCCCGCCGACTCGGCGGCGAGCAGCATGCGCAGCCGCCCCGGCCCGTCGGGACCGTCGGCGCCCTCGACAGCGGCGAGCTGGTCGCGCAGCTCCGCCACCGGGTCGAGCTCGACGCGCGGCGCGGCCTGCGGCCCGAGCTCGAACAGGCCGACGGGACGCGGCACCGCCGTCGGCTCAGGGCCGGCCGGGGCGGCGGCGAGCGCGTCCCACGGACCCGGGTCGCGCCGCGCGAGCGCCGAGCCCGCGGCGAGCTGCGAGCGGCGCAGCACGACGTGGGACAGGCGCAGGTCGTGCGACCGCTCGACGCGCCGGCCCTCCGCGAGGAGGCGTGGGTACCACCGGTTCGTGTCGTCCCACGTCTCGCGAACCGCGTCCGCCGGGCCGTCGACGACGCGCTCGACCCGGCCGTGCTCGGGCGACCCGACGTGGACGGCGTAGGTGCTCATGCGCGCACCGCCCGCTGGTCCGGCCGGAGCTCGCGGGACGAGCCCACGACCCGCGCAAGGGCCCGCCCGCGCGAGGCGACGAGCGCCGCCCGCAGGAGACGTGGGGCGTCGGGCTCGTGGGCGACGAGCGCGACCGCACCCGCGAGGGTCGGGGCCCCGAGGTCGTCCGCGGTCCGCGCCGCGCGGGCCAGCGCGGCCCCCTGGTGCGGGCTGAGGTGCCGACGGCCGGTCGCCGCGAGCGCCACGGCGGCGTCGAGCACCGTGGCGCACACGTCCTCGACAGGCGGCGGCGCCACGACCTCGTGCACGTGCGTCGTCGCGCGTCCCCGCAGCGCGCGGACGCGCGCGCGGAGCCTCGTCCACGCCGTCGACCAGGTGCGGTGGTCGTACGCGGGCGTGAGCGTCGGCACGACGAGCCCGAGCCCTCCCCCGGGCCGCTCGACGAACAGGCCGACGGCCTCGGACCCGCCGGACTCCAGGTCGTGCTCGACCGCGACGGCGACGAGCCGGCGGCTCCCCGCCGCGACCCCGAGCAGGGTGTCGCAGGCCGCCTCGTCCGCCGCGTCGACGCGCACGACGGTCGGCGTGCCGTCCGCCGCGACGAGGGTCCAGGTGATCTCCTGCGCGACCTCGTCGACGCCGACCGGGCCCGCGTCGCGGACCATGACCACCCGCACGACCGCCGGCCTGCGGCCGAACCCCACCTCGGCCCGCGCTTTGGTCTCCGCGGTCCGCTCGGCGACGTCGCGCAGCGCGTCGGCGGTCAGCGTCCCGAGCGGTTCCACGACCGGGCCCTCGCCGGGCCGCAGCGCCCCGGCGCGCTCGGTCGCACCCCGCAGGGCGAAGGGGCCTCGGCAGAGCGCCTCCACCGAGCGCCCCCAGACGAGCGGGAGGTCCCACGAGCGGCGGAACGTCGGATCGGCACCGGGCGGCCGCCCGGTAGTGACCGCGCGCGTCCGGCCCTCCACGACGTCCCACAGGTGCACGGTGACGCCCCGCGCCCCCGACGCCGCGACCCACCAGCGCGCCCCGAGCGGGACGAGGTGCGGGAGGTCCGTCACACGCTCGTCGGGCGCCGCGGCGTCCGGCGCGGGCTCGGCCCGCACGAACGCCCAGAGCTCGGCCAGGGCGAGCAGGCACTCCTCCTCGTCGACGGCGTCGCGGCGGTCCGCGAGCGCCTCGAGCCGACCCAGCGCGGACGTGACGAGCCGCTGCACCGCGGGCCGGCGCCCCAGCCGGGCGAGGACCCCGGCACCCCGCAGCTCCTCCAGGTCGTCGCGGCCGAGGTGCGAGAGCCCGACGTCGAGCACCCGCTCGACGGCGCGCGCGACCTCGTCCGCGACCGTCCGGGCGTCGGGCACCCCGGTGGCGCGTGGGGCGGCGGCGGCCGTCTCCTCGGGCCACGGCCAGGCACGGTCGTGCGCACCCCAGACCCAGGCGAGCGCCTCCAGGCGCCACCGTCGGTCGTCCGTCGCGCGCGCCGTCGGGGACGCGACGCCGGTGCGCTCGACCAGCATCCCCGCGAACCCCGCCCCCGCGACGTACGTGACGCGCGGGGCGTCGGGCCAGGAGACCACCACGCGGGGACCGTCCACCGCCACTTCCGTCGAGCCGCCGCGCGTCGGCGTCTCCGCCCTCTGCCGCATCTCCCGGGCGACCGCGCGTACGACGGCGGCGCCAGCGGCGCGGTGCACCGCAAGCGGGTCCAGCGCGAGGATCTCGCCCAGCGGGTCGGCCCCCGGCCCGGTGCCGGGGCCGGGGCCGGGATCGGGATCGGCGTCGGCGTCGGCGTCGGCGTCGGCGTCGGCGTCGGCGTGAGTGTCCGCCGTCGGTCGCACCACCACCGCGTCGTCGCCGACCGCCGCGACGGGCTCCACGTGCTCGGTCGCCGCATCGGCCACCGGCTCGGCCGTCGCCTCGCGTGCCCACAGGCACGCGGCCACGACGTGCTGGCACGCGCCCGGCGTCGGGCACGCGCATCGTGCACCCGCAGGGCCGCGCGCGTCGAGCTCGACGCGCGCGCCCCCGATCGACAGCACGGCCCCGTCCGCGCGCTGCTCGAGCACCTCGACCTTGCCCGCGGCGACGTCCTTGCGCGCTCGTCGGACCAGGCCGGGGTTGGCGAGCGTGGCGAGCGCGGCGTCGTCGTACCCCGCGTACACGGCCGCCCAGGGTCCGATCCCGGTGGTGCCGCTCACGGGAGCACCTCCCCCAGCCACTCCGCGAACCGCTCCGGGGTGAGCGCCGCGATCTCCATGCCCTGCTCCGCGAGCCGTCGGGCGACGCCGCGGTCGTACGCGGGGTTCGCCTGGCCGTCGAGGGCGGCCAGGCCGAGCAGCCGCACGCCGGACGCGTGCAGCCGCCCGACGCTCGCCACGAGCTGCGTCACGGAGCCGCCCTCCTCGAAGTCGGTGACGAGCGCCACGACGGTCCGGCGCGGGTCGCGCACGTGCTGCTCCGCGTAGCGCACCGCGCGCGCGATGTCCGTGCCGCCGCCGAGCTGCGCCGTGAGGAGCACCGTCACGGGGTCGTGCGCGAGGTGCGACATGTCGACGACGGACGTGTCGAACAGGACGAGCCGCACCGTGATGCCGGGCAGCCCGGCGAGGATGCCGGCGCTCACCGCGCTGTACAAGACGGACGCGGCCATCGAGCCGGACTGGTCGACGAGCAGGACCACGTCGTACGACAGCGCCCGCCGACGACGGGCCGAGAAGCGGAGGTCCGTGACGAGCAGGCGTCGCCGCTCCGGGTCCCAGCGCCCGAGGTTCGCGCGCACGGTCGCGGCCGCGTCGAACGTGCGGCTCGACCGCACGAACGAGCGGCGCGAGCGGTCGCGGCGACCGTCCACGGCCGTCTCGAAGCGAGGGCGCAGGCGTTGCACGACGTCCTCCACGACACGCGCGACGAGTCGCTTGAGGCCGTCCTGCACGCCCGGCCCGAGCCGCCCCCGGGAGCGCAGCAGCGCCGAGGCCAGCTCCGTGCTCGGCTCCACCGCGTCGACGGCGCGCGGGTCCGCGAGCAGCTCCGTCATCCCGTACCGGCCCACGGCCTCGACCTGCATGCGCTCGAACGTCTCGCGCGGGAACAGCTCGCGCGCCGACTCGAGCCAGTCCAGCCCCGCGACGACCGAGCCCCCGCGCCCCCCGCCGCCGCGCGTGGCACGGGAGTCGTCGTCGTCGCCGTGCCGGTGCCCACGGGCGGTGTACTCGCGGTCGTACAGGTGGCCGAGCGTCCGGTCGAGGCCCTGGTCCTGCGGCGCGACCGGCAACGTGCCACCCGCGTACCGGCCGAGCACGAGCCGCCACCGGCGCGCGGCCTCCTGATCGTCCGCACGGCTGCCGGCAGGTTCTCCCGCGCCGGGTCCCGAGCCGTCGCGCGGGGTCCCGGTCGACGTCGCGTCCCGCACGTCCGCCGCGCCGACGCCGGCGGCCGTCACGACGCTCCCCCGCCGACCCAGGCACCAAGTCCGTCGCGCTCCAGCACCGCGACGAGCTCGCGCTCGACGAGCAGCCCCACGCGCAGGTCGTCCTCGGTCACGTCGACGTGCCGGTCCAGCGCGGCGGCGCTCGTGCCGGTCCGCGCGGCGACACGCTCGGCGAGGCGGTGCGTCTCCGTCGGTCGCAGCCACGTGAACGCCCGGCGCAGGTCCGGCAGCACAGCACGGAACGCGTCCTCGTCCAGGCCGCGCAGCCCGTCGTCGACCGCGTCGAACATCTCGGGGGTGTGGAGCAGGAGGTCGGGCGCGGCACGCATCACCCCGCCGAGGAACGCCGTCGCCGCCACCGGGTCCGCACCGGGCGCGAGGTGCGCCCGAACACGCGTGACGAGGCCGTCGCCGCCGCGCTCGTCGTCGAGCTCGTCGTCGACGGCGGCGAACGCCGTGAGAGCGCCGCGCACCGCGGGCGACGCGTCGTCGTCCTCCCGCACGTGCACGAGCGCCCGGGCGACGGACTCCGCCGCCGAGCCGGTGCCGTCGCGTGCCGCGTCGCGTAGATCCCGGACCAGGGAGCGCAGCGCGACGAGGTTTGTCAGCGCGTCGTCCTGCGTCGCCTCGTCGGCGGCCGCGAGGTCGGGCACGAGGTAGGCCGCGGTCGCGAGACCCTGCTCCGCGAGGTCGAGCAGGGCCTCGGCGTGCTCGCCGAGCTCCAGCTCGGTGCGGGCTCGCCAGAGCCCCACGAGGCGCCGCATGCCGGCCACCACCGAGGCGAGGGACGGGTCGACGTCGAGCGTGGAGCGGACGAGCGCGACGAGCGGCGGCAGCCGGTCGGGCAGGCCCACCACGACGCACTGCGCGACGAGCCGCGCCACCGCGTCGCTCGACCGCTCCTCGCGGGCTCGGTCGCGTGCGTCGTCGAGCAGCGCCACGGCGACCGCCTCGAGCGTCGCCCCCCGGTGGGAAAGCTCGACGAGCCGCGCCTCCACGAGCGGCGTCCACGCGTACTCCCACTCCTCGAGCACGAGGCCGAGACCGCGCCCGGCGACGTGGTCGGGGCCGGAGACGCGGCGCGCGAACCCCAGGTCGAGGAACGCGCACAGCGCGAGGAACCGGCGCCGGTCGCGGTGCGCGGCACGACGTCGCGCGTCGAGCCGGACGGTGCGCGGCACGGAGTCGGACACGTCCAGGCGCAGCGCCCGCGCGCGCGAGCGCGCCTCGTCCACGAGCGGCGGGGCAGCGCCCCCGGGCGGCACGTCGCCGAGCGTGCGCCCGGCGAACACCTCCGCGACCGCGAGCCCGAGCGGTCGGTCGCCCGCGGCGTCGAGGTCGTCGGCGTCCTTGACGTAGCAGGACGTGACCGCGTCGAGCAGGTCGGTGCGGCACGGCCACGGCCGCTCGCGCAGCACGGCGAGCCGGTGCGCGTGCTCGACGGCGGCCTGGGACTGCGCGACGCTCACGAGCGCGCCGCGCGCGCTCGCCCCGCGCCCGACGTCCACGAGGACGCCGTTCGCCGCGCCCGCGGGACCGCCGGCGTCGTGGTGCGCGGCCCAGAGCCGGTCGTAGTACCCGGGCGTCGGCATGCCGGCGCCGTACCCGCGCAGGGCGTCGAGCCGCTCGTCGTCGTACCGCACGAGCCACGCGGGCGCCTCGGCCAGGTCGCCGTACCCGCCCGCCGGGCGGCGTTCGACGACCGCTTCGCCGTGCGCGCTCCCCGTCAGCGCCTCGACGAGGGCGAGCGTGTGGAACGCGCCCGTGACGACGACGACCGGACCGTCCGCGCGCGCCGCGTGCTCGGCGACGCGCGCCGACATCCGTGCCTCCCGGTCGAGCGACCCGTCCGCGACGAGCACCTCGTCCTCGTAGTCGAGGCGCGCGAGCGCTGCCCACGCGAACACGTCGTCGGTCAGCTCGCGCCAGTCGCGCAGGCGTGCGGTGTCCCGCGCCTCGAAAAGGTGGTCCCACAGCTCGTCGTGGTCGCGGCACCCGAGGCGCTCCGCGAGGCGGGCGACGGTGCGGGAGTGCGCGAGGTGCCGCTCCGCGAGGAGGGTGCGCGCGTTCGGGTCGTGCTCGTCGCCCTCCCCCGGCCCCCGCTCCGCCCACGGGGAGTCGACGAACGCGAGCTCGGTGCCGAGAGCGTGCCCCGCCCGGAGCGCGACCCACTCGGGCGAGTACCGCGCGAGTGGGTAGAACCCGGCGGCGCGCACGCGGCCTCCCGCCGTGTCCGCGGGGTCGCCGGCGAGGCTGAGGACGGCGACCGGCGGGACCGTCCGCTCGTCGAGCAGCGCGGGCAGGAGCCGCGTGTACTCCTCCGGGCCCTCGACGAGCACGATCGCGGGCCGGACCTCCTCGATCAGGGCGGCCACGGCGACCGCGCACGCCGGGCTGTGGTGCCGCACGCCGAACAGGTGCACGCCGTCGCGCTCGCGTAGCGTCGCGAGGTCCTGCGCTGCCTGCCGCAGCCGGGGCGGCGCGGCGTCCCACGCCGCGCGCGGGCCTATCGCCACAGGTCGCCCGCCGCGGTGAGGAAGTCCTTCCAACGCGCGTCCGAGCGCGCGCGCTCGCGCACCACGTTGTCGACGTAGTGCCGCAGGCGGCGCGCGTCCTCCTCGTCGCCCTTGAGCGCGACGCCGCCGACCTGGCGCGCGACCTGGCCCGCGGTCACCGTGCCGTCGCCGAGGTACCGCGCCTCCAGCGACGCCGCGACCGCGACGTTCACGGCCTCGGCCGTCGACATCACGGTCTCGGGCCGCTTGACCGGAGCGCCGCTCGCCGTCGTGCCCGTGCGCAGGTCCTGGAAGACCGTGACGAGCACCTCGAGCACGTCGCGATCGAGCCGCGGGCGCTCCGGGGCCGGGCCGAGCTCGGCCGTGAGCCGGCTCTCGACGAGCTCCATCTCGAACGCGCGGTCCCGGATGGGCGCGACGGTCTCGAAGTTGAAGCGACGCTTGAGCGCCGCCGACATCTCGTGGACGCCGCGGTCGCGCAGGTTCGCGGTCGCGAGCACGTTGAAGCCGGGACGCGCCGCGACGCGCGCGTCGGCGCCGAGCTCGGGGACCATGAGCTGCTTCTCCGAGAGCACGGACACGAGCGTGTCCTGGATCTCGGGCGCGCAGCGCGTGATCTCCTCGAAGCGCGCGATCCGCCCGCTCTCCATCGCCCGGAAGACCGGCGACGGGACGAGCGAGCGCTCGCTCGGTCCCTCGGCGATGAGCAGGGCGTAGTTCCACGAGTAGCGCACGTGGTCCTCGCTGGTTCCCGCGGTGCCCTGGACCGTGAGCGTCGACGTGCCGGTCGCGGCGGCGGCCAGCAGCTCGGACAGGAGCGACTTCGCGGTGCCCGGCTCGCCGACGAGCATGAGCCCCTGGCGGCCCAGCAGCGACACGACCGCGCGGTCGACGAGCGGGTCGTCGCCGAAGAACTTGCGGCTCACGCCCAGC
>JAQSXO010000461.1 GCA_029256625.1 Cellulosimicrobium sp.
CGAGTACATGGACCGGAACCTCGCACGGCGCGACGGCGTGATCCTCTCGGTCCACCCGCACAACGACCGGGGCACCGGCGTCGCGTGCGCCGAGCTCGCGGTCCTCGCGGGCGCGCAGCGCGTCGAGGGGTGCCTCTTCGGCAACGGCGAGCGCACCGGGAACGTCGACCTCGTGACCCTGGGCCTCAACCTGCACGCGCAGGGCGTCGACCCGATGGTCGACTTCTCGGACCTCGACGGGATCCGCGACGTCGTCGTGGCGTGCAACCGGATCGACGTGCACCCGCGCCACCCCTACGTGGGCGAGCTCGTGCACACCGCCTACTCCGGCACGCACCAGGACGCGATCCGCAAGGGCATGGAACGCCACCGGGCCGATGCCGCGGCGTCGGGCCTCGACCCTGCGGTGGCACCGTGGCGCGTGCCGTACCTACCGGTCGACCCCGCCGACCTCGGCCGGTCGTACGAGGCCCTCGTCCGCGTGAACAGCCAGTCCGGCAAGGGCGGCGTCGCATATGTGCTGCACTCCGTCCACGGCCTCGACCTGCCCCGCGGCCTCCAGGTCGACCTCGCGCGCCGCGTCCAGGAGCACGCCGACGCCACGGGCGCCGAGGTGACGCCCGACGCCCTCCTCGCGCTGTTCGACGACGCCTACGCCCGCCCCGGGGCCGTCGAGCCCGTCTCCTGGACGAGCCGCCGCACCGACGACCGGACCGAGCGCCTCGACCTCGTGCTCGCCGTCGACGGCGCGCAGATCACGACCTCCGGGACCGGGGCCGGAGCGGTCGACGCCCTCGCCGACGCGCTCGCCCGCCTCGGCCGGCCCGTCGAGATCCTCTCGCTCACCCAGCAGTCCGCCGGCACCGGCAGCGACGCGACCGCGATCACCTACCTGGAGCACCGTGGCCCCGACGGCGCCCCGCGCTGGACCGTCGGCCGCGACACCTCCGTCCTCGGCGCGAGCGTCCGCGCGGTCTGCGCGGCGGCGGCCTGAGACCGGCCGGACCACCTAGCACCGCTCGCACGGCGGCCCCGCGCCCGGACCTGGAGTGACCGCAGGACCCAGACTGCGGGTCGTGCGGTGACGGGAAGGACGAGCGGTGGGGGCGGCCCGGGTGCGTAGGACGTCATAGGGCGACGGGCACGAACCCCCACCCCGGCTCGACCACGCGTACCGTGGGGAGGACGTTCGGCCCGGGCGTTGCATAAGTATGTATAGTGATGCATATGACGATCAGAGTCGCGGTCGCGGGTGCGTCCGGGTACGCGGGCGGGGAGACGCTCCGCCTGCTCGCCGGGCACCCCGAGGTGGAGATCGGCGCCGTGACGGCGCACAGCAACGCGGGCACGCTCCTCGGCGAGCACCAGCCGCACCTGCGATCCCTGGCCGACCGCGTGCTCCTGCCGACGGCGGTCGAGCACCTCGTGGGGCACGACGTCGTCGTGCTCGCGCTGCCGCACGGCGCCTCGGGCGAGATCGCGGCGCAGCTCCCCGACGACGTGCTCGTGCTCGACCTCGGCGCGGACCACCGCCTCGAGTCCGCGGCGGACTGGTCGGCGTTCTACGGCTCCGAGCACGCGGGCACGTGGCCGTACGGGCTGCCGGAGCTCCTGCTCACGCACGAGCCGGGTGCGGCCGCGAGCGAGACCAAGCAGCGCGAGCGGCTCGCCGGTGTGCGCCGCATCGCGGTGCCGGGCTGCAACGTCACGGCGGTCACGCTGGGCATCCAGCCGGGCGTCGCAGCAGGTCTCGTCGAGGGCCGCGACCTCGTAGCGGTGCTCGCCAACGGGTACTCGGGCGCGGGCAAGTCGCTCAAGCCGCACCTGCTCGCGTCCGAGGCGCTCGGGTCGGCGCAGCCGTACGCCGTCGGCGGGTCGCACCGGCACATCCCGGAGATCGCGCAGAACCTCCGGGCCGCGGGTGCCCCGGCGGTGAGCATCTCGTTCACGCCCACCCTGGTCCCGATGTCACGCGGCATCCTCGCCACGGTGACGGCGCGCCTGTCCGACGACGCCGCGCGACTCGACCCCGCGGCGCTCGACGAGCGCGTCCGGCAGGCCTGGGAGGACGCGTACGTCGGCGAGCCGTTCGTCCGCGTGCTGCCCGCGGGGCAGTGGCCGACGACGGCGATGACCCTCGGCGCGAACACCGCGCTCGTCCAGGTCGCGGTCGACCACGCGGCGGGCCGCGTCGTCACCGTCACGGCGATCGACAACCTCGTCAAGGGCACCGCGGGCGCCGCGGTGCAGTCCATGAACATCGCGCTCGGCCTGCCGCAGACGGCCGGACTCACGACCGAGGGGGTCGCCCCGTGACCGTCACCACCCCGCAGGGCTTCCGAGCCGCCGGCGTCGCCGCCGGGCTCAAGTCCACGGGCGCGCGGGACGTCGCGCTCGTGGTCAACGACGGGCCGCTCGACGTCGCCGCGGCCGTGCTCACGACGAACCGCGTGTTCGCCGCGCCGGTCGCGTGGACGAGGCAGGCCGTGAGCGACGGCCGCGCGACGGCCGTCGTCCTCAACTCGGGCGGCGCCAACGCGTGCACCGGGCCGGAGGGCTTCGCCGACACGCACCGGACGGCCGAGCACGTCGCCGACGTGCTCGCGACGTCGGCGGGCGACGTGCTCGTCTGCTCGACGGGTCTCATCGGCGTGCGGCTGCCCATGGAGAAGCTCCTCGCGGGCGTGGACGCGGCCGCCGCGGCGCTCGCGGACCCGGTCGCCACGGTCGACGGCGGCGGCGACGCCGCGCTCGCGATCATGACGACGGACACCGTGCCCAAGACGGTCTCCGTGGTCCGCGAGGTCTCGGACGCCACCGCGACGGACGGAGCCGCGACGTGGTCCGTCGGCGGCATGGCGAAGGGTGCGGGCATGCTCGCGCCGGGCCTCGCGACGATGCTCTGCGTGCTCACGACGGACGCCGTCGTCGACGCCGCGACGGCGGACGCCGCGCTGCGCGCCGCGACCGGCACGACCTTCGACCGCGTCGACTCCGACGGCTGCATGTCGACGAACGACACGGTGATCCTCCTCGCGTCGGGTGCGTCCGGGGTCGAGGTGACGTTGGACGAGCTCACCGGCGCCGTGACCGACGCGTGCGCGTCGCTCGCGCGCCAGCTCGTCGCCGACGCCGAGGGCGCGAGCCACGACGTCGCCGTCACCGTGGTCAACGCGTCGAGCGAGGACGCCGCCGTCGCGGTCGCGCGCGCCGTCACCCGATCCAACCTCTTCAAGGCCGCGATCTTCGGCAACGACCCGAACTGGGGCCGCATCGTGTCCGCTGTCGGGACGGTTCCCGAGGACGTCGCGCCGTTCGACGCGCTCCTGCTCGACGTGACGGTCAACGACGTCCAGGTCTGCCGGTCCGGGGGAGTGGGCGAGCCCCGAGAGCTCGTCGACCTCGCTGCCGAGCGCGAGGTGCGCGTCGAGATCGACCTGCACGCGGGCTCCGCGAGCGCGACGGTCTGGACCAACGACCTCACGCACGACTACGTCCACGAGAACAGCGCGTACTCCTCATGAGCGACCCGACCACCCCCACGCCCCACCCGGACGACGCCGCGTTCGACACGCGTACCGACCTGCGCCCCGAGCAGAAGGCGGAGGTGCTCGTCGAGGCCCTGCCGTGGCTGCAGGAGTTCGCCGGTGCGCTCGTCGTCGTCAAGTACGGCGGCAACGCCATGGTCGACGACACGCTCAAGGCCGCATTCGCCGAGGACATGGTGTTCCTGCGCCGGGTCGGCCTGCGCCCGGTCGTCGTGCACGGCGGCGGCCCGCAGATCTCGGCGATGCTCGACCGGCTCGGCATCGAGTCCGAGTTCCGCGGCGGCCTGCGCGTCACGACGCCCGAGGCGATGGACGTCGTGCGCATGGTGCTCACGGGCCAGGTCTCGCGCGAGCTCGTCGGCCTCGTCAACGCGCACGGCCCGTACGCCGTCGGGCTCTCGGGCGAGGACGGCGGTCTGCTCCAGGCCCAGCGCCGGCACGCGACCGTGGACGGCGAGCCCGTCGACGTCGGGCTCGTCGGCGACGTCGTCGAGGTGCACCCGGCCGCGGTCCAGGACCTGCTGGACGCCGGCCGCATCCCCGTCGTCTCGACGATCGCGCCCGACCTCGAGGACCCGACCCAGGTGCTCAACGT
>JAQSXO010000032.1 GCA_029256625.1 Cellulosimicrobium sp.
ACCGCCTCCTCGTCGCGCCCGGCCCACGTCAGCGCGTCGATCGAGCACCCGCCGGAGATGAGCGCGATCTGCCCGTCCCGGAACCAGTCCCGCCGCAGGTCGGTGCCGCGCGCGAGCGCGTCGGCGTCGCCGCGCGCCACGGCCGCGTAGAGCTGGACGCACGAGAGCTGCGGGGCAGACCCCTCCGGCATGGTCTCGCCCGTGGTCTCGGTGGGCGTGAGGTCACCGAGCACGTAGCGCACGAGGTCGCGGAACAGACGCAGCTCGACGCCGTACGCGCTCCAGCCGAGCCCGGTCGCGCGCGCCCGGTCGAGGCCGTCGGCCGTCACCTGCAGCGCCTCGTCGATGCGGCCCGCGTAGTAGCGGTTCGCCGCGATGTTGTACCAGCAGCGGAGCTCGGTGAGGATGTCGCCCGCCTCGACGGCGCGCTCCCGGGCCTGGGCGAGCAGCACCGCGGCCCGGTCGTCGTCCGCGACCTCGAGGATCGCCATCGTGGTGAGCACGTCCGCCTCGACGTCCGGGGCGTCGAGGCGGTGCGCGACGTCCAGCGCCTGGGCCGCGACCTCCGCGGCGAGCTCGTCGAGGTCGGCGTTCATCGCGGCGCGCGCCCGCATCGCGAGCGTCCACGCGCGGTCGAGCGACGGCGGCTCCTCCGGCAGAACGGCCAGCGCGGCCTCCGTGTGGGCGAGGGTCTCCTCGACCTCCTCCGTGCCGAGCAGGTAGCGGGACAGCACGTGGCGCAGCGACGCCTGGCGCATCGGGTCGCCTGCGGTGCCCTCGACGACCCTGCGGGCGAGCGCGACCGCGCGGTCCGGCTCGCCCGCGCGGCTCGCCGCCCCGGCCGCGGCGAGCGCGACGGTGACGCGGTCCTCGCCGAGGAGGTCCGCGGCGTCGGGCACCGCCTGCCAGAGCGCGAGCACCTGCTCGAGGTGGCGCAGCTCCTCCGCGGGCGCGAGCACGCGCGCGGCCTTGCGGGCGGCGGCGCGTGACGCCGTCAGAGCGGCCGGGAGGTCGTGCGCGGCGAGCGCGTGGTGCGCGCGCAGCGCGGGGGAGCCGAGCGCGGGGTCGTCGTCGAGCGCGGCGAGGTACGCGCGGTGCACGCCCACGCGCTCGCCCGGCAGCAGGTCGGACGCGACGGCCTCGGCGAGCAGCGCGTGGCGGAACACGACCGTGTCGCGCGCGCCGTCCCCCTCGACCGCGAGGACGTGGTGCGCGATCGCCTCGCGCAGCGCCGCGTCGAACGAGCGCCCGGTGGCCGTCTCGCCGTCCGCGGCGTCGCGCGCGAGCGCGGCGCGCAGGAGCGGCTCGCTGACCTGGCGCCCGGACACCGATGCGACCCGGACGAGGTGCTGCACGGCGGGGTCGAGCACCTCGAGGCGGGCGCGCAGCACGTCCGCGAGGGACCAGGGCAGCTCGTCGTCGAGGCCCGACTCGACGAGCTCCTCGGCGAAGTACGCGTTGCCCTCGGAGCGCGAGCGCACGGACTCGAACGCGTCCCGGGGGAGGGGAGCGCCCGCGAGCGCGGTGGTGAACTCGCGCAGCTCGCCCTCGGTGAAGGGGGAGAGCTGCACGTGCTCGACGCGCGGGTGGCGCAGCAGCTCCGCGAGCACGGGGCGCAGGGGGTGACGGCGGTGCAGGTCGTCCGCGCGGTAGCTCGCGACGACGAGGACGTGCTCCGCGCGCAGGCGCGCGACGACGAAGCGCAGGACGTCGCGGCTCGACGGGTCCGCCCAGTGCAGGTCCTCGACGACGAGCACGAGCGGGGCCTCGGCCGTCCCGGACGCCGCGAGCGCGGCCGCGACGCTCTCGAAGAGCTGGAGGCGCTCGCCCTGGCTCTGCTCGTCGTCCGCCGGCGTACCCGCGTCGAGCAGGCGCGCGAGCGCGGGCCGTGCGGCCACGGTCTCGTCGACCGCGGGGTGCTGGGTTCGCAGCGTCGTCAGCGCCTCGGAGAAGGGGAGGTAGGGGAGGCCGACCTCGCCGAGGTCCACGCAGTGGCTCCAGACGACGGTCGCGCCGCTCCCGGCGGCCAGCTCGGACGCGCGCGTGAGCAGGCGGGTCTTGCCGACCCCGGCGTCGGCACCGACGAGCACGACCCCCGGCTCTCCGCGGCGCGCGCGCTCGACCGCCGCGGAGAGCGCGTCGAGCTCGGCGGCGCGGGCCACGAAGGGCGCGCGCGAGGAGGGGCGTGGCACGGCTCCCATCCTCGCAGCGTGCACCGACACGTGACCAGCGGATAGACCACGGGAGCCCGCGCCGGACACGACGACGCCGCCGACGAGAGGGTTCTCGTCGACGGCGTCGGGCGGCGCGGTCACCGCGCCGGGCGGTCGTGGCGCTGACGGCGTCCCCGCCACCAGTGCAGCAGCGAGGGCTCGTCGTGCCGGAAGTCGTCACGCAGACGCTGCGTGCGGTAGGTGAGATCCGCCTCGAAGGTCGGATCGAACTGTGCGCTCATGGTCGTCCCCGTCTCTGCAGGCACCCTGCCTGTCCGACACTCACGTTCGTCCTGAGCACCGGGCCGTCGCATCGGACGACCGCGCACGGTTGGGGAGCGGGTGCCTTAGGCGGTGCCCGTCCGCGACCCTGAGGCGTCTGAGGTGGGTCGTCGCGACTAAGGCACCGGACCTCCCGTCGACGTCCGCGCCCGAAATCCGGTGGACCGGGCGGACCCGTGGGGACTATCACCAAGGCATGACCACCCTCGCGCCCTCCTCGTTCGACGTCCGGCCGCTGGAGCAGGAGGACCGCGACCAGGCCCTGGACGTGGTGTGGCGGGCTTTCGGGTGGGGGTACCGGCAGGACGCGGCCGACGACGTCTTCACCAGCCGCTCCATCGAGGCCGACCGCACGCTCGTCGCCGTCGACGGCTCGGGCGGCGACGTCGTCGGGACGGCGAGCGCGTACTCGCTCCGTATGACGATGCCGGGCGGGGACCTGCAGCCCATCGCCGGGGTCTGGATGGTGACCGTGGCCCCCACCCACCGCCGTCGCGGCGTGATGACGGGCCTGATGCGCCGCCAGCTCGCCGACCTCGCGGCCGGGGGCGAGGCCGTGGCCGCGCTCTGGGCGACGGAGGCGAGCCTGTACGGCCGGTACGGCTACGGGATCGCGTCGTGGCGTCAGCCGATCGAGGTCGACCTCGCGAGCGCGGCGTTCACCCCGCACGCGACGGGACTGGCCGCGGGGTCGGCCGCGCGCCTGCGCCTCATGAGCCTGTCGGACGCGCTGCCGTACCTCGCCGCGGTCCACGACGACGTGCTGGGCACGCGGCCGGGGACGCTCGCGCGCGACGCGGACCGCTGGCAGTTCCTCCTGGGCGGCGGCGACGGCCGGCCGCCGGCGGAGATCGTCGTCGCCCTCGGTCCCGACGGCCCCACCGGGTACGCGGCATACCGGGTCCGCGAGGGGAAGCCCGGGCTGGTGCCGGCGGGCGTCGTCGCCGTCCAGGAGGTGAGCGCCACGGACCCGGCCACCCACGCCCGGCTCTGGCGCTACCTGCTCGACCTCGACCTCATGAGCACCCTCACGTGCGAGTCGCGTCCCGTGCCGGACCCGCTGGCCCACCTGCTCGCCGACCACCGGCGGATGCACGCGCGCCTCGACGAGGCCCTGTGGGTCCGCGTCGTCGACGTCGAGCGTGCGCTCGCCGCGCGTGCCTTCGCCGCGCCCGTCGACCTCGTCCTCGACGTCACCGACGACGTGGTCCCCGCCAACGCCGGGCGGTGGCGCGTCGTCGTCGCTGAGGCGGGCGGCACGGCCACGGCGCGCCGGACCGACGCGCGGCCCGACCTCTCGATGGACGTCGGCGACCTGGGGGCGGCCCACCTGGGTGCCACGTCGCTGCACGTCCTCGCGCTGGCGGGGCGCGTCGTCGAGCGCACGCCCGGCGCGGTCGCGGTCGCCTCGGCGGCCTGGTCCTGTTCGCCCACGGCGCACACTGCGGAGATCTTCTAGCCGGCCGGACAGCGCCCGTCGTCACGGGGATGCGCCGGGCGCCCGTCGGTCGCTCGGCCATCCCTCGTAGCGGTGCCGACGATGCCGACTATCAGGTCAGGTTCTTCGTGGAGAGCCACCGATCGAGCTCGGTGTCGGCGTCGGCTGCTTCTTCACCGCGGATCGTCAACCCTTCGCCGATCGTGGCTGTGGGTGCGAGCTCCGCATAGACGTCGGGGGCGCGGCCCAGCCCGCTCATGGCGTGCGTGGTGACGGGCAGGATCGTCTTGCCGGTGAGATCGAGCGCTTCGGCGAACGTCGACATGATCATGGGTGGACGGACGTTCCAGATCGGGCTGGCCAGGATGACCGTGTCGTAGCCGCCGACGTCGGGCAGGGGTTCGGCGATCTCCGGGCGAGCGTCGTCGTCCTGTTCGCGGACGTTGCGGGCGACGGTCTCGTCGTAGCTCTCGGGGTACGGGTCGGCGGCCTGGATCTCGTAGACGTCGCAGCCGAGGCGGTCGGCGATCTTGGTGGCCAGTACCGCGGTGTTGCCGACCTCGAGGTCGCGGCGGCCACCGTTCCAGTAGTTCTCGCCCGCTCGGGAGAAGAACACGAGCAGGACGGCGCTCGACGTCGTGGGCACGGGTGTCTCCTGCGGTCCGGGGGTCGTGGTCGCGGGTGGCTGTGGGTCGGGAGTGCACGCAGCGGCGAGGGCAGTGGCGGCGAGCAGGGCGGCGGACCGCAGCATGGTGCGTCGGTCGATCGGGTTGCCCGTCATGAGATCGTCGTGGCGCTCGTGTCCTCGGCGGCGAGGCTGGCCAGCAGTGCGAGCCCGTCGGCCTCGGGGGTTCCGGCGGGTGCGCTGTAGGCGACGAGCATCAGTCCGGGGCTGTGCACGAGCTCCATGACGTCGTAGTCGAGGGCGAGCACGCCGATGTCGGGGTGGCGCAGGCGCTTGCGTCCGGTCCGGTGCAGGCGCACGTCGTGGGTGGCCCACAGGGAGCGGAAGTGGTCGGAGCGGGTCGACAGCTCGCCGACGAGGTCGCTGAGCGCCTTGTCGTAGGGGTTGCTGCCCGCGGCGGAGTGCAGCGCGGCGACGCAGTCGCGGGTGATCTGGTCCCAGTCGGCGTAGAACGCGCGACCGGCGGGGTCGAGGAACGCGAACCGGGCCGTGTTCGGTGCCGCACCAGTGGTCCGGGCGAAGTCGTAGACCGGGGCATGCAGCGTCCGCGCGAGGGCGTTGGAGGCGACGATGTCCAGGCGGTTGTCGCGCACGTAGGCCGGTGTGGTCGTCATGGAGTCCAGCACCCGTTGCAGCGACTCGGGGATCCCCGAGGTGCGGCGCGCGGTGGCGCGGCGCTTGCGCGGTGACTGGTTCGCGGCCCGGGCGAGGTTGCGCAGGTGCAGCTGCTCGGCCTCGTCCAGGCGAAGCGCGCCGGCGACAGCATCCAAGACGGCCTCGGACGTGCCGGAGAGGTTTCCCCGCTCCAGTCGCGCGTAGTACTCCGAGGACACCCCCGCGAGCACGGCGACCTCGTCGCGGCGCAGCCCGGCGACCCGGCGACGCCCGGTCGTGGGAGGCAGCCCGACGTCGTCCGGCGTCAGCCGGGCGCGGCGGGACGCCAGGAAGTCGCGTACCTCGTCTCGGTGGTCCATGCCTTCGACGGTACGAGCCGGCGGACGCCCTAGCCATGCACTGCCAGTACACCTCTAGCCAGAACGTTCCTTCCGGTGCCGTGCGGTGGTGCAGTGGAGTCGACGAGGGCACCAACCCGGTGCCGGCGACACAGGGAGGAACGGCGATGCTCGCGACGTTCTTGTACGGCACAGGTGATGTGCGGGTGGACGAGGTGCCCGACCCCGTCCTGCAGGATCCGAGCGACGCGGTCGTGCGCGTGGTGCGCGCGTGCGTGTGCGGATCGGACCTGCACCGCTACCACGACTACTCCGGGGAGCCCCGCCCGATGGGGCACGAGTTCCTGGGCGTGGTCGAGGAGGTCGGCGCCGACGTCACCACGGTGCGTCCCGGGGACTTCGTGATCTGCCCGTTCGGCATCCAGGACAACACGTGCGTGTACTGCCGCGAGGGAATGCAGACCTCCTGCGTCAACGGACACTTCTTCGGGACCGGCGGCGTGGGCGGCGCCCAGGCCGAGGCCGTACGTATCCCCCAGGCCGACGGCACCCTCGTCAAGACCGGCACGACGCTCGAGGACACCGACGAGGCCATGCTCAACTCGCTGCTCACACTGTCGGACGTGTTCTTGACCGGGCACCACGCCGTGCACATGGCTCGCGTGACGCCGCACACCGCCGTCACGGTGATCGACGACGGAGCGGTCGGGCTGTCGGCCGTGCTGGCCGCCAGGCGGCTCGGGGCCGAACGCATCATCTTGATGGGCCGGCACACCGACCGCACCGACCTGGGCGTCGAATTCGGTGCCACCGACGTCGTCGCCGAGCGCGGCCAGGACGGAGTCGCCCGGGTGCGCGACCTCACCGACGGGGAGGGCACGCACGTCGCGATCGAGGCCGTCGGACACCTGGCGGCCTACCAGCAGGCCTACGGCGTCGCCCGGGTCGGTGGCGTGATCTCCCGCGTCGGCGTCCCGCAGTACGAGGACGCACCCGTCGGCTGGGCCTCCTTGTTCGGGCGCAACCTCACCCTGACCGGCGGCCCCGCCCCGGTGCGCGCCTACATCGACGACGTCCTGCCAGACGTGCTGGCAGGGCGCATCCAGCCCGGGCGCGTGTCGACCGCACCGTGGCGCTGGACGACGTCGCCGAGGGCTACCGCCTCATGGACACCCGCGAGGCCCTCAAGGTCGTCGTCCTGCCCTGACCACACCACCACCCACCACAGGTGCCCTCGACGCCGCGGGCCGCTCGCACCACCCAAGGACACCCGTGACCACACCAGCTGCCCCGACGACAGCAAGAATCACGACCAGCACCCCGTCCCCGGCAACGACCGGGGCACCACGTCCGGAGTCGGCAAGGCCCCACCCACGCGCGGCCCTGGCCGTGGCGATGTTCGGCTTCTTCGTCGTCGCCCTCGACACCCAGGTCGTCAACGTCGCCCTGCCCACCATCCGCGCCGACCTCGGTGGCACCCTTTCCGACCTGCAGTGGATCGTCACCGCCTACACGCTCAGCTTCTCCTCGCTGCTGCTGTTCGGCGGCACGTTCTCCGAACGCATCGGAGCCAAGCGCGCCTACGGCGCCGGCATGATCGTGTTCGTCGCCGCGTCCGCCCTGTGCGGACTGGCATGGAGTCTGCCCGTGCTCGTCGCCGCCCGGGTCCTGCAGGGCGTCGGTGCCGCACTGATCACCCCGACCTCCCTGTCTCTGTTGCGTCAGGAGTACCTCGACCCCGCCGCCCGCGCCCGGGCGATCGCGTACTGGGCCATGGGCGGGTCGGTAGCCGCCGCGGCCGGCCCGATCCTGGGCGGCGCGCTCAGCCAGCTGGACTGGCGGTGGATCTTCTACCTCAACCTGCCCGTGGGCGTCCTCGCACTGTGGGCCCTGGCGCGCGTGGGCGACTCCCCGCGCCGCCTCCTGCCGTTCGACCGGACCGGGCAGGTGACCGCCGTCCTCGCCCTGGCCGGGCTGACCTTCGCCATCATCGAAGGGCCCGAGCTGGGCTACGCCAGTGCCCCCGTGCTCAGCGGCTTCGCCGCCGCGATCGTGGCCGGGGCGCTCTTCCTCACCGCACAAGCCCGCGGACACCACCCGATGATGCCGCTGGACCTGTTCCGCTCACGCCGCGTCACCATCACCCTCGCCGCCGCCTTCGTCGGCATGGCCGGCTTCTACGGACTCGTGTTCGTCCAGGGCCTGTACTTCCAGCAGGAGCGTGGCCTGGACCCGCTGACCACCGGCCTGCTGTTCCTCCCCATGACCGGGCTCGTCGCCGTCCTCAACCCCTTGGCTGCCCGCGTCGCCGTACGGTACGGGCCTGTCGTCCCGATCGTCGGCGGCCAGGTCGTCATGCTCGCCGGCCTCCTCGCGCTGGCCGGCGCGGCCGCGACCGCCCCGCCGTGGGCCGTGGCCCTCCTGATGATCCCCGTCGGGGTCGGCGGCTCCTTCACCGTGCCGCCGCTGACGTCCCTGCTCATGGACTCCGTCCCCGCCGAGCGAGCCGGGACCGGCTCTGGTGTGCTGAACACGGCACGCCAGGTCGGCGGATCCCTCGGCGTCGCCGCCATCGGGGCCGTCCTGGCCGCACACACCGACTTCCTGCACGGCCAACGCACCGGGCTGCTCGCCATCGCCGCCCTCGTCGCCCTCACTGGGGCGCTCAGCCTGAGCCTGCACCGCCCCCGACCCTGACCCCTCCCCGCCGACACACCACCGCAAGTGCCACACCACCAGGAGCACCGATCCCATGAACCAGAACCAGCCCGCTGTGCCGACCCTCACCCTGAACAACGGCGTCGAGCTGCCCGCGCTGGGCTACGGCGTCTTCCAGACCCCGCCCGAGGAGACGACCGACGCCGTCACCGAAGCGCTGCGCGTCGGCTACCGCCACATCGACACCGCCGCCGCCTACGGTAACGAGCGCGGCGTGGGTGAGGCGCTGAAGCGCTCCGACCTCGCCCGCGAGGACGTATTCCTCGAGACCAAGGTCTGGATCAGCGACTACGGGTACGACACGACCCTGCACGCGTTCGACAAGAGCGCCGGCAAGCTCGGCGTCGGGACCATCGACCTGCTGATCCTCCACCAGGCGCTGCCCAGCCGCTTCGACCTGACGATCGAGGCGTACAAGGCGCTCGAGCAGCTGCTGGCCGACGGCAAGGTCCGCGCGATCGGTGTCTCCAACTTCATGCCCGAGCACCTCGACCGACTCCTGGCCGAGACGTCCGTCGTGCCGGCCGTGAACCAGGTCGAGGTCCACCCCTACTTCCGCCAGCCCGACGTCCTGGCCACCGACGCCGAGCACGGCATCCTCACCCAGGCCTGGTCGCCCATCGGCGGCATCACGTTCTACCGCGAGGGCGAGCACACCAGCACTTTGCAGGACCCGACGATTGTCGGTATCGGCGAGGCGTACGGCAAGAGCCCAGCCCAGGTCATGCTGCGCTGGCACCTGCAGCAGGGCCGCTCCGCGATCCCCAAGTCCGTCACCCCGCACCGCATCGCGGAGAACTTCGACGTGCTCGACTTCGAGCTCAGCGACGACGAGCTCATCGCGATCGACGCCCTCGACACCGGTGCGCGCGGCGGCCCTGAGCCTGCCGACATCACCCTCGAGACCTTCGGGCGCGAGATCCCGGAGGCCTGACCGAGACCCGTCGGACGGCCCTCGCACCGGGCCGGCCGATGTCGTATCTCCCCCCGACGAGCACCGAAGGACACCTCATGACCAGCTGGACGACGACGGACCTTGCCGCGATCGACGCCGACGGCGAGCTGAACGTGGCCTCCCACCGCCCTGACGGCACCCTGCGCACCCCGCGCATCGTGTGGCACGTCGTCGTCGACGACGCGCTGTACATCCGCTCGGTCCGCGGCCAGGACGGCGCCTGGTACCGCGGTGCACAGCAGACCCGTACCGGAGCCATCGACGCCGGCGGCATCCACGCTGAGGTCGTGTTCACCTCCGACGACACGCGCGACGACGCCATCGACACGGCCTACCGCGCCAAGTACGGCAACGGTCTCGCCGTCGACCGCATCACCGCACCCACCGCCCGCGCCACCACCCTGCGGGTCGATCCGGAGTGACGCGGGCTGACCGAGCCGAGGTGCCGCTCGGTCGCACGAGCCGCTCCGGGGGTCCTCGATGTGTCGTGGGTCACTCTTCCCGTTGCCAACGACCCGGCCCCGGCGCAGACTGGACGAAGGACCGGACCCGCCTGTGGGGGTGACCTCGTGACCGACACCTACGACATGCTGCCGATGCTGGGCCGTGGCAAGCACCGCAACCCGAAGAAGGGCGCGTGCTTCATGGAGCTCGCGTCCTACCTCGCGGGGGAGCGGTGGAGCGACCATCCACGGTGCACGCACCCGCTGCTCGCGATGCTCGCGCGCGCCGTGAACGACCTCACGGTCGACCCGGAGCGCCCGAAGCTGGCGCCGCTCATCCCGTCCGTCATCGGGCTGACGAGCGACGACCCGCACTGGGACGTGCGCATCTCGCTGCGCGCCGCGGTCGCGGCGCTGCCGATCGCCCCGGCGGACCGGCAGCAGACCCTCGCCGTCGCGATCATCGGGGCGGAGAAGATGCTCGACGTCCTCGACGACCGCCCGGCGGGCACCCTGAGCGCCGAGTCGGCGGATGCGCTCGCGAGCTGCCCGCGCACGGCGCGCTGGGCGCAGCGGTTCTGCGAGGGCGCACGGCTGCGGCCGAGCCGGTTCGTGCGCGACGCCGCGCCGAGCATCATCTCCGCGGCGGTGCAGGGCATCGCCGAGGCGTGCGTGCCCGACCCGGACGAGCGCCTGCGCGCGCTGCTCGCCGCGACGATCGACGACTGCCGGGCCTGGGCCGCGGCGGAGCCCGCCCCGGCGCTCGACCCCGAGTCCTGGGCGCCCGTCGTCCGTGCCGCGGGTGCGGGGGCGCGGTGACGACCGAGCGCGCGCCGAACGTCAACGGCGAGGGGCTCGACGACCCCGCGCTGGCTGCCGCCCTCGCGACGGCCGTCGACGTGGAGGTGCCCCCGAGCGGCGCCGGGTGCGCCGAGTGCGACGCGGACGGCGGTTGGTGGGTCCACCTGCGCCGCTGCGCGACGTGCGGGCACGTCGGGTGCTGCGACACCTCACCGGCCCAGCACGCGACCGCGCACTTCGAGGAGACCGGCCACCGCCTCATGCGCTCGTTCGAGCCCGGTGAGGACTGGTACTGGGACTTCGAGACCGAGCAGGTGCTCGAGGGCCCGCACCTCGCCGCGCCGCTCTCGCGCCCGCCGGAGCAGGGCTCGCCCGGCCCCGCCGACCGCGTGCCGTCCGACTGGACGTCCCTCATCCACCGCTGACCCCTGCCCGCTGCCCGGCCATGTGGGTCACCGGCGGAGGGAGGTCGGCGTGAGCGCCACGCTCCGGGAGCGCGTCCTCGCGCGGGTGCGCGAGACGTCGTGGGCGATCGACGCGAACGACGGCATCATCTCGACCGCGGGTCTGCTCCAGGGCTTCGCCGGCGCCGGCGCGGGGGACCGCCTGCTCCTGTTCGCGGCCGTGGCCGCGCTCATCGCCGGCGGGCTGAGCGCGGGTGGCGCGAAGTGGGCGGAGGTCGCGGCGGAGCGCGAGGAGCAGCTCCGCATCGCGGCGGACGAGCGCGCCGAGCTCGACGCCGACCCGCAGGCCGAGCTCGACGAGCTCACGACGTACTGGGAGGGGCGCGGGCTGTCCCCGGAGCTCGCGCGCGAGGTCGCCGTCCAGCTGAGCGAGCGGGACGCGCTCGGCGCCCAGCTCGACTCCGAGCACGGCCTCGAGGAGATCATGACGCGGTCGGCACCCGTGTACGGCGGGCTCGAGACCGCGCTCGCGTTCATGGTCGGCGCGGCGGTCCCGCTCGCGATCACGTTCCTCGCGCCGGTGGCGATCGAGACGAGCGCGATCCTCGTGGCGGTCGTGGTCTCGCTCGCGCTGACGTCGCTCGTCGCGGCGGGGGTGGGCCGGATCTCGGCCCTCCGGATGCTCGCGCGCACGCTCGTCGTCGGGCTCGGCACCATGGCGGCCAGCTACGTCGCGGGCCTCGTCTTCTTCTGACCTCCGCCTCCCGACGATGTGGCGTGCTGTTACGTGTTGTCTTTTTCTGGTGGAAGTTGTTTGATTCTGGGGAGACGTCGTGCGGTGCGCCAAGGAGGGTGACCGCCGGACACGGGTGCCCGGTATGCCGCCACGTCGGAGCAGTCCTTGGATTCACTCGACGAGGAGGAAGCACGGATGCAGTCCATGACAGCGGTAGCACCCCCGCGGGGCAGACCGGCGAGGATCGTCGCGGCGGCGTTGGCCGCCGCGCTCACGGTCCCCCTGGCCGTGGCGACGGCGGTCGGGGCGACCGCGACGCCGTCGGCCACCACGACGGACGAGGCGGGCGCGCAGGACGTCGCGGCCCAGGACCTCGCGCTCGACAACGGGCTCAAGGGCGAGTACTTCCTGTCCGGCGGGCCCGGGTGGCCCCTCACCGACCTCAAGGCCACGATCCCCGACCAGCGGATCGAGTTCCCCAACCTGGTCCCGACGTTCGCCGAGCTCACCGGCCGCGGCGAGCGCACGTCCGCGCGCTGGACCGGCCAGATCACGCCGGACTACACCGAGGCCTACACCTTCTCGGCGATCGGCGACAACGGCTTCCGCCTGTGGATCGACGACCAGCTCGTCATCGACCACTGGGTCGACGACTGGGACGTCGAGCAGACCTCGGCCCCGGTCCAGCTCCAGGCGGGCCAGGAGTACTCGTTCCGCATGGAGATGTTCCAGAACACCGGCGGCGCGCACCTCCGGTTGCGCTGGCAGAGCCCCTCGCAGGAACGTGAGATCGTGCCGACCGACGCGTTCACCTACCCCGACGACTTCGTCGTCTTCCCGGCCCAGGCCGCGCTCGAGAGCGACGGCACGAGCCTCAACGTCACGTTCCAGGGAGCCGCGGGCGGCGTCGGCGAGAGCCTCGTCGACCACCTCAAGGTCCAGGTGGACCAGCTCGCGTGGCCCGTCGCGCAGGTCGCGGCGCAGGGCGACGTCCTGGGCATCACGCTCGCCGAGCCCGTCGACCGCGCGTCGACCGCGCGCCTCGTCTACGACGGCGAGGGCGACCTGACGGTCGGCGGCGAGAAGGTCGGCTCGCTCAACCTCCCGGTGACCAACGGCTCCGACTTCCGGATCCAGACCCCGTGGGCCGACGACTTCGACCCCACCAACCCCCTGCCGGAGTACCCGCGCCCGCAGCTCACGCGCGACGCGTGGCAGAACCTCAACGGCGTCTGGCAGTTCGAGGCGGCGGAGTCCGACGACGCCGTGCCGAGCGGCCGTAACCTCGACGAGGAGATCGTCGTGCCGTACGCGGTCGAGTCCGCGCTGTCGGGCATCGAGCGCCGCGAGGACGACATGTTCTACCGGCGCACGTTCGAGGTGCCGCAGGACTGGGCGGTCGGGAGCGACAACCGGCTGCGCGTCAACTTCGGCGCGGTCGACTACCTCGCCACCGTGTACGTCAACGGCACCGAGGTCGGCACCCACCGCGGCGGGTACGAGGCGTTCTCGGTGGACGTCACCGACGCGCTCGTCGAGGGCGCCGAGCAGGAGCTCGTGGTGCGCGCCGTCGACACGACGGACGGCAGCAACCAGGCCGTCGGCAAGCAGACGCTCAACCCGGGCGGCATCTTCTACACCCCGACGTCGGGCATCTGGCAGACGGTGTGGATGGAGCCGGTCCCGACCGCGGCGATCGACGCCGTCGTCACGACGCCCGACGTCGAGGCCGGCGTGCTCGCGGTGACCGTGCAGTCGGCCTCCGCGTCCGACAACGCCGAGGTGACCGCCGTCGTGCGGGACGCCGAGGGTACCGAGGTCGGCACCGTCACCGGCGCCGCGAACGAGCTGCTCGCGGTCGAGGTCCCGGACGCGCACCTGTGGTCGCCCGAGGACCCGTACCTCTACGACGTCGACGTCACGCTCACCGACGGCGAGGGCCAGACGACGAGCACCGACACGGTGGCCTCCTACGCGGGCATGCGCTCGATCGAGGTCTCGGAGGTGGACGGCGTCCAGCGCATCCTGCTGAACGGCGAGAACACCTTCCTCATGTCGACGCTCGACCAGGGCTACTGGCCGGACGGCATCTACACCCCCGCCTCCGACGAGGCGTACGTGTTCGACATCCAGGCCCACAAGGACCTGGGCTTCAACACGCTGCGCAAGCACATCAAGGTCGAGCCGGCGCGGTTCTACTACCACGCCGACACGCTGGGCCTGATGATCTGGCAGGACATCCCCAGCGGCTGGTTCAACAACGGCGACACGAACCCGGCGTCCCGCGTCTTCTGGGAGCAGGAGATGAAGGACATCATCGACCAGCACCGCTCGGTGCCGTCGATCGTCGGGTGGGTCACCTTCAACGAGGGCTGGGGCGAGTGGAACCTCGCCGACACGGCGCGGATCGGCAACGTGATCGACGAGTACGACCCGAGCCGCATCCTCAACACGCACTCGGGCTACAACTGCTGCGCGTCCAAGGGAGACTCCAAGACGGGCGACATCATCGACTGGCACCAGTACACCGGCCCGGCCCTGCCGAAGCCGGACGCCACGCGCGCCGCGATCGACGGCGAGCACGGCGGCTTCTCGATGAGCGT
>JAQSXO010000462.1 GCA_029256625.1 Cellulosimicrobium sp.
GATCATCAAGGAGTCCCTCGAGGGCTCGCTGCGCTCCATCGTCGGCGACATGACGATCGAGCAGATCATCTCCGACCGCAAGGGCCTGTCCGACCGCGTGGTCGAGTCCACCAAGGCCGACCTCTCGGAGCAGGGCCTCCAGGTCGACCTGCTCAACATCTCCGACATCTCGACGCCGGGCTCGGACTACCTCTCGAACCTCGGTCGCGCTGAGTCGGCCCGCGCCCGCCAGGTCGCGGAGGTCTCCGAGGCCGAGGCGCAGCGCGCCTCGGAGTTCGCCGTCATCGACGCGGCGGAGCAGATCGCCGAGCGGCAGAAGGCGCTCGACCTCAAGCGTGCGGTGATCAAGGCGGACACCGACCGCGCGAACGCCGAGGCCGAGGCCGCGGGCCAGCTTGCCCGCGCCGAGCAGGACCGCCTCGTCGCGCAGCAGGAGCGCGAGGCTCTCGCCGAGCAGGCCCGTGTGACGCAGGAGCGCCTCGACATCGAGATCCGCAAGCCTGCCGAGGCCAAGGCGTACGCCGAGGTCCAGGAGGCGAACGCGCGCCGTGACGCCGCGAACGCCGCGACCGAGGCCGACGCCTACAAGCGCACCGTCATCGCCGAGGCGAACAAGACGGCCGCGATCCAGGACGCCGAGGCGTCCGCGCAGGCCGTGCGCCGCGCCGGTGAGGCCGAGCGCGACCGCCAGGTCGCCCTCGCCGCCGGTATCAAGGCCGAGGGTGAGGCCCGCGCCGCGGCGATCGAGGCCGAGGGTCGCGCCGAGGCCGTGGCGACCGACGCCAAGGCCGACGCGCTCCAGAAGTACGGCGAGGCGGCCCTGGTGCAGGAGCTCATCGAGCGCCTGCCGGAGATCGTGCGTGCCGCGGCCGAGCCGATCGGCAACATCCAGGGCATGACCGTCGTCTCGACCGACGGCGCGTCCGCGGTCACGAAGAACGTCGCGTCGGTCCTCGGCGAGGGCCAGGGCGTCATCAAGCAGCTCACCGGCGTCGACATCAACCAGCTCATCGCCAACCTCGCGGGCACGCAGCTCGCGGGCTCGGGAGAGAAGGCGTCGAACGGCACCTCGCACTGACCCCCTGACCGGCTCACGCCGGTGGCACGACGACGGCCCGCCCGGGACCTCCGGGCGGGCCGTCGTCGTGCGGGCGTGCGGCCTGCTCAGGTCCAGCCGAGGCGGCCGAACGCGTTGAGCGCGAGCAGGACGCCGAGGATCCCCAGCACCCAGCCGGTCATGTCGGTCGCGTTCCTCGTCAGCCACGCGTCGAGCCGGCGCAGCAGCGGGTCGACCGCGCGCGCCGCGACGAGGCGCCCGAGCAGCAGCAGGAGCGCGGGCGCGACCATCACGACGCAATACGCCGCGAGGATGCCGCCGGTGGCGGGCCAGCCGACGTCCGACGTCGTGAGCAGCCCGATCGCCGCGAGGTACGGCAGCATCGTCCCGACCTCGATCGCCACGGCTCCGAGCGCGAGCCCCATGAGCGGCAGCACGGAGGACCGGGTGCGGGCGGCGCCGGCACCGGCGGCGTCGGCCTCGATCCCCAGCGCGCGCTCACGCCAGCGGGACAGCCGTCCCGGACGCGGGGCCGATGCCGTCCCCGCCGGCTCGCCGGGAGCGTCGCCCGTGACCTCTCCCGGGACGGACGCCCGGGCGCCGACCGACGCGGGCGCTGCGGCGGCCGCGCGCGCGTCCCTTCGGGCCGCGCGCTTGCTGTCGAACCGGAAGCTCAGCGCGAACAGGCCGATCCCGAGCAGCAGCTGCACGATCGCGGCGGCACGGGTGTCCAGGGCGTCGCCGAACCGGTCGAGGAAGGCTCCCGCACCCAGCAGGACGACGATCCCGACGGCCAGGTAGAACGCGGCGACCGTGCCGAGGTAGACGAGCACGCGCCCCGCGCGCAGGCGGCCCGGGGCGAGGAGCAGCCAGACGGGGATCAGCAACGTGCCGAAGCTCGTGGAGTCGATGAGGGCCAGCACGACGAGCACGCCCGCCATCGCGGCGAGCCCGAGGCCCGGCCCGCCGACGGCGTCGAGGTCGAGAGGGATGTCCATGCCGTCGAGCCTCGCCTCCGAGGCACCGTCCCGTCGTCGGGCGAACGACCGACCCGGAGCCCTCGGCGAGCTGCCCGCAGGGGCGGTGACGCCACCGTCGTACACCGTTCGACCGATCCGGGGAACGGCGCGCTGTGCTGGGATGGGTGCGTGAGCACGGAGGACGGCGGCACGGACGAGGTGCGCACCGTCGCGCCCGGGCGCGGCGACACCTGGCAGGCGGCGGTCCGGTCGCTCCCCCAGGTCTGGCGCATCGAGGACCGCCGGAACGACGCCTTCTCCGCCGTCACCACGTTCGTCCTCGGGTGGGTCCTCCTCGAGGTGGGCCTCGTGGGGATCGTCCGGGCACCGTTCGTCGTCGAGCCGGCGGAGGCGTGGTGGCGCGTCGCCCTGCTCGGGGTCGGGTGCCTCCTCATCCTCGTCAAGCGCGCCCACCCGATCCTGGCGCTCCTCGGGGGCGTCGCCGTCACCGCCGTCGACATCCGGTGGGGCGGCAGCCTCGCGATCACGCTCGTCCTGTGGGACCTGCTCTACGCCGCCGCGCTGTGGTCGGGGCCGCGGGCGCGCGCGTGGCTCTGGGGAGTGGCCGTGACCGTCGCCGTCCTGGGCTCCGTCGCGGCGGGCGAGGCCGCACGCGACGTCCGGCAGTTCGTGTACATGGGCCTCCAGCTCGGCGCCGTGCTCCTCGTGCCGATGTGGTGGGCGACCAACGTGCGGACCAAGAGCGAGCTCGCCGAGCTCGCGGGCGAGCGCGCCGACCTCGCGGCGCGCGAGGCCGAGGCTGCGGCGCGCACGGCCGACCTGGAGCGGCAGCGCGCGAGCGACCTCGAGCACATCGCCGAGCTCGACCGGCACGAGGCCGTCCGGGCGGAGCGCGCCGCGATGGCGCGCGACCTGCACGACGTCATCGCGTCGCACCTGTCGACCATCGCGATCCACTCCGGCGCCGCGCTCGCGCTCCCGCCCGACGCGGCGAAGGACCGGGCTGCGCTCCAGCAGGCGCGTGCGAGCGCCGT
>JAQSXO010000463.1 GCA_029256625.1 Cellulosimicrobium sp.
GTACGTGATGGGCGGGACCGTCACGCTCTCGCGCGCCTGCGCGGCCCGTTCGAGCTGCGCGCGGCTCACCTGCCGCGGGCCCGACGGCGTCCGCTCGCCTCGGCCGCGCCGCGCCGTCGCGCCGGTCGTCGGGGTGCCCGACGTCGGGCGGTCGCCTCGCCCGCGGCCGCGGCGGTTCCCGCGGCGACGGCGACCCTCGCGCGGGGTGCCCTCGGCGGCGCCGTCCCGCTGGGGAGGGCGCGCGTCAGGCTGGTTCGCTGCGGGCTCGGTACTCACGACGGTCCATTCTCTCAACCCGCCGCAACTTCATTGCGCCCAGGGTGGGGTCGACCCTGGCGGACGATGCTGTCGTTTTGCTAGCGTGGTCCTCGGAGGTGGTCGAGATGGCGACGCTGACGATCCGAGGGCTCGACGACGACGTGCGCGAACGGCTGCGTGCGCGGGCCGCAGAGCACGGACGGTCGATGGAGGCGGAGATCCGCGCGATCCTCACGTCTGCGGTGACGGCACCGAGCGGGCTGGAACGTGGGCTCGGCACGTTCATCCACAGCTCGTTCGCCGACGCCGGGCTGACGGTCGAGCTCGACCTGCCCCCGCGCTCGGAGCACGGGCGCGCCGTCGAGTTCTCCGACGAGCCGGGCGGGCCGGACCGCGAGGTCGCAGACGCGTGATCGTCCTCGACACGAACGTGGTGTCCGAGGTGATCCGCCCGGTGCCCGAGGCGCGCGTGCTCCGTTGGCTCGACGCGCAGGCTCCGGAGGCGCTGTGGATCACGGCCGTCACCGTCGGCGAGATCGTCCACGGCGTTGCTCGGCTGCCCGAGGGGCGGCGCCGGGACCGCCTCGCCGTGCTCATCGAGGAGCACGTCACCACGACCTTCTCGGGCCGGGTGCTCGCGTACGACGCCGACGCCGCGCGCGTCGGGGGCACCCTCCTCGCGCTTCGCGAGCGAGCGGGGCGGCCGATGAGCATGGCCGACGCGCAGATCGCCGCGATCTGTCGCGTGCACGACGCGACGCTCGCGACGCGCAACGTCCGCGACTTCGTCGGCACCGGTGTAGCCGTCGTCGACCCGTGGAGGCCCGCGCCTCCTGACCCAGCACGTTCCTGACCTGCACGCTCAGCCGAGCGTGCGGCGCATCACGACCCGCGGCACACCGCCGCTGACGCCCGTGGTCGGGGCCGCGCGCACGAATCCGGCCTGCTCGAACAGCGCGACCGTGCCGACGTACCCGGAGATGACGTCGACGCGCTCGCCGCCCGCGTCGACGGGGTAGCCCTCGACCGCGGGTGCGCCGTGCGCGGCGGCGTGCTCGACGGCGCCCGCGAGGAGGTCGTGCATCAGCCCGCGGCGCCGGTACCCGGACCGGACGACGAAGCACACCGCGCTCCAGGCGTCGAGGTCGTCGACGAAGGGGATGGTCCGGGCGTTCATCAGGCGCCGGTAGGTGCTGCGCGGCGCGACCGAGCACCAGCCCGCGACGTCGCCGTCGACGTACGCGAGCACGCCCGGCCCGGGGTCGGTCGTGCACAGGTCGGCCATGAACCCGGGGCGGTCCTCGGCGCTGACGCGGCTGTCGCGGTAGGACATGCACCAGCACCCGCGCACGCCGGCCTTCCGCGGCCCGACCACGGTGGCGAAGTCGTCGTAGCGCCCGACGGCGGAGCGCACCTCCACGTCCATCCCGCCCACGCTAGGCGCGCCCGCCCACGCGGGCGAGCGCCGCCGTCGGGCACGTGCCCCCGACCGGCGGCAGGCGCCGAGAACGACACCACCCGCCGTCGAGCACGACCTGACGGACGGAAAGCGACGGATAACGACCCCCACGTCGTGTTCGGCGAGCCCGGGGGTGGGGGGCTGGGCGAGTCAGGCCGGGGTTGCGCGGGCGTAGCGGGTTGCCAGGGTGCGCACGTGGTCGACGAGGGCCTGCGGCTCCGTCACGTGGAAGTCGAGGCCGAGCATCCCGACCCACACCGCGACGACCTCGACGCTGTCGCCGCCGGTGACGAGGACGCAGCGGTCGTCGTCGAGCGGCTCGACCGTGCCGACCGTCGGGTTGATGCGCCGCAGGACCTCCTCGGCGGGCGCGTCGACGACGATCCGGGCGTGGACGGCCCATCCGGTGCGCGCGACCTCCCGCACGACGAACTCGGTCATGTCCCCGGGGAAGTCCACCGGAGCGAACCGCCGCCCTCCCGGCACGCGTAGCACGAGCCAGTCGACGCGGTAGGGAGCCCACGCGCCGGTCGCCGGGTCGCGCGCCACGAGGAACCAGCGGCGCTGCCACGCGACGAGGCGGTACGGCTCGAGCTCGAGCGGCTCGTCCCGGTAGAAGCAGCGCAGGCCCTGGTGGTCGCGCACGGCGTCGGCGAGGGCGGTCAGCGTGTCCGGGTCCACGACCGGGTCCTCGACGTTCGAGTCGGTGTTGGCCGGCCCGGCGGCGCTCGCGGACCGCAGGGCGACGAGGCGACGGCGCAGCCGGTCGGGCATGACCTGCTCGAGCTTCGCGAGCGCCGAGGCTCCGGACTCCTCGAACCCCGCCGTGCCGGTCGTGGCCCGGAGCCCGACGGCGACCGCGACGGCCTCGGCGTCGTCGAGCAGGAGCGGGGGCAGCCGGGCGCCCGCCCCCAGCCGGTACCGGCCGCCCGGTCCGCGCACGGCGTCGACGGGGTAGCCGAGCTCGCGCAGCCGCGCGACGTCGTTGCGGACGGTGCGGTCGGTGACGTCGAGGCGCGCGGCGAGCTCGGCGCCCGACCAGTCGGGACGCGACTGGAGCAGCCCGAGCAGGGCGAGCATGCGGGCCGAGGTGGAGGCCATGAGGTCCCTCCGAGAGGTCGCCGGAAGAAAGCTGGAACCGGGCCAGAATAGCGGAAGAAACCGTTCCTGAACTCTCCGTAACGTCGGTCTCAGAGCAGGGCACGAGGCCCGCTCCGACCGAGGAGGCATCATGAGCAGCACGACCCTCGAGCACCGCCCGTTCTCCGTCGCCGTCCCGCAGGCCGACCTGGACGACCTGCGCGAGCGCCTCGAGCGGACCCGCTTCGCGCCGGCCGCGCCCG
>JAQSXO010000464.1 GCA_029256625.1 Cellulosimicrobium sp.
GGGCTCCTCGCCCTCGACCGGGTCGAGTCGCGCGACCGTACCGGGCAGCGGCACGCCGACGAGGTCGCCGTCGCCTGCGTACGCGAGCTTCTCGCGTGCCTCGACCACCGCTACCGGCAGGATCTCCGTCATCCCGTACACCGCGACCCAGCGCGTCCCGGGCAGCACGCGCGTCGCCCGTTCCAGCAACGCCCGGGTCACGGGCGCACCACCGACGAGCGCGACGCGCGGCCCGCGCGGGGGCGCCGTCCCGGCCTCGACCGCGTCGAGCAGCGCCGTGACGTCCGCCGGCACGAGGTAGGTGCCCGCGGCGCCGTCGAGCTGGCGCGCGAACGTCGCGATGTCGCGGCCCGGCGGGTCGGCGGGCACGGACCACGTGGCGCCCGCGAGCAGCGCCGGGACGCCGAGCAGCATCTGGTCGGTGTGCACGACGTCGCCCGGTGCGAGCTCGAACACGTCGCGCAGCAGGTCGCACCCGGCGAGCAGCGACCCGGCCGTGTGCACGACGGCCTTGGGCTGCGCCGTCGTGCCGGACGTGAAGACGGTGAGCGCCTCGCGGTCCGGGTCGAGCCCCGGAAGGACGGCGCGGTCGACCGGCCCCGCGGCGAGGCGGCGCGCGGCGCGCGAGCCGCGCGGCACCCCGGGGAGCCACGGCCCCGCGTGCACGTGCCGCAGCGGCAGGCTCGCGTAGTCCGGCAGCAGCAGGCCGCGCGAGCGGGCCAGACGGCGCAGCGGCCCTCGCGACACCGCGTACAGCAGCGACTCCGTGGTCGCGAGCGACGGCCCGGCCGCGCCCACGCGCGCCGCGAAGAGCTCCGGCGTCGAGCCGGGGTCGACGAACACGATCGTGCCGCCCGCACGGACGACGCCGAACGCGAGCACGACGCCCGCCGGCCGGGGGCGCACCGAGAACAGCGCCCGGTCGCCGGGTGCGAGACCGTCGGCCGCGAGCGCCGTCGCGGTCGCCTCGACGCGGCGCGCGAGGTCGGCGTACGTGACCTCCTCGCGCACGCGTGCGCCGCGCCGCCCGGGCCGCGTCCAGCGGCGGAGCGCGACGGCGCCTTCGGACACGTGCCCGGGTGCGCCCCGCTCGAGGATGGGGCCCAGCAGGTGGCGGGCCACGTCGTCGGGCGCGGTCACGCCGTCTCCCCTGCCGACGCAGCCGATCCCGCGACCGGGCGTGTGGCCGCACCCGACGCGCGCACCCCGCCGCCGGCCGCTCGCACGACGAGCGAGCGGTACGCGGGGATGAGCACCCCGCGCGCGACGGCACGGTCTGCGACCTCGACGCTCCGCCCCGCGGCCGCGACGGGGCGCAGCGCGTCCAGCACCGCGTCGACCTGGGCCATGGCGAGCGGCATGCCGAGGCAGAAGTGCGGGCCGGCACCGAACCACAGGTGCCGCACGGCCGGGTCGACGGGGGCGTCCGGGTCGAAGGGGCCCGCGTCCTTGCAGCAGGAGATCGTCGCGATCACGACCCGGTCCCCCGCGCGGACGCGGACGTCGCCCACGGTCGCGTCGGTGCGCACCGAGCGCAGCATCGCGGGGGTCGGTGCCGTGACGCGCAGCGCCTCCTCGACGACGCGGCCGCGCAGCGCGGCGGCCTCCGGTCCGGCGCCGGGGTCGGCCGCGAGGAGCCGGTCGAGCCAGCCGGTGTCCGCGGTGAGCGCGACGAGGCGTGGCACGAAGGACTGGATGGTCTCGGTCCCCGTGAGGACGAACGCGCCGACTGCGCCCATCGCCTCGTCCTCCGAGAGCCCGAGCTCGCGCATGCGACCGGGCACGGTCGCCGGGTCGCCCGTGCGGTAGGCGTCGCGGGCCGGGGCCGAGAGCCGGGCGAGGACGGCGCGCGCGTGCCGCACCTGCGCGGGCGTGAGGCTGCGCCGGTGCAGCCTCACGAGCCCGACCACGGACTGCGCGGCCGTCATCGCCTCGCGCACGGCGGCGTCGGTGGGCGGCAGCCCGGTCATGGCGCAGATGACGGTGCCCGCCATGGTCGCGGTCTCCGCGACGAGGTCGACGCGCTCGCCCGCGAGGAGGCGCGGGGCGAGGCCCGCGAGGACGTCGGGGACGCTCACCGCGACGAGCTCGCGCACCGCGCGGGGCGTGAACAGTCCGGAGAGCGCGCGGCGCAGGCGCGCGTGGTCGGCGCCCTCCATGTTGAGCAGCACGGACGGCCCGAGGACGGGCGTCCAGAGGTCCGACGGCGACCCCGGGCCTACCTTGGTGAAGCGCTCGGTGTCGAGGAGCACGGCGCGTGCGGTCGCGGCGTCGGACACGACCACCCCGATGCCGGGGACGCGCACGACGGGACCGCGGTGGCGCAGCGCCCGGATCGCGGGGTAGACGAGCGGGTGCGCCCCGCGCTGGACGCGCTCCTCCCAGCGCATCGCCGCGTCGAGCCCGGTGGGTGCGGGGGCGAGCGTCGTCCCGGTCACCGGATGTCCACGACGTCGGGCCGGTAGCGGTGGTCGGCGTACCAGCCGAGCGTGCGCACGAGGCCCCATGCGTGCGCCCGGCGTGCCGACGCGAGCACGACGACCTCGCGGTGCGCCCCGTACCTCCGCGTGAGTCGGCGCACCGCGTTGACGAGCGCGCGGTCCTCGTGGACGTCCTCGATCGCGGTGCGCGGGAACCCGCCCGCGGCCTCGTAGAGCTCGGCCGTGATCGCCATGTTGCAGCCCGGAGCCATCACGTACGGGCCGAGGTAGGACGGGTCCTGGTTGCCGGGGCGGAAGCGCCCGAACGTGCTGGCCACGTTCACCGCCGCCGACAGCACCCCCTGCTGGACGCGCGAGACCGGCCGGTCGTCCGTCCGCGCCACGAGCCGGCCCGCGACGAGGTCGTGCCCGCTCGCGAACGCGGCCCGCACCCGCCGGGTCCAGTCCGGCAGCGGGAGGCAGTCGGCGTCGGTGCGCGCGAGGTGCGTCGCCCCCTGCTCGATCGCGGCCCGCATCCCCGTGTCGGCTGCGGCGCCCGTGCCCTTCTGCGGCTCGTCGACGACGCGCCACCGCGTCATACCCCACACCGCGGCCGTCTCCCGGACGAGGTCTCCCGTC
>JAQSXO010000033.1 GCA_029256625.1 Cellulosimicrobium sp.
GCGAGCGCGTCGGCCGCGGCCTCCATGACGGGCCAGTCGGAGTCCGACCCCATGACGATGCCGACGACAGGGTTCTCGCTCATGCTCGCTCCTCGTTCGGGGTGCCCCCGGGGCCCTCGCCCCGCAGGATCGCGGCCGCGGCCAGGGCCCGACGCCGGACCTCGTCCAGGTCGTCGCCGCTCACGTTCACGTGCCCGAGCTTGCGCCCGGGACGCACGCCCTTGCCGTACAGGTTGACCTTCGCGTCGGGCAGCTCGGCGAGGACACCGGGCAGCGCGTCGGTGAGCTCGGTGAGCGTCGACCCGAGCACGTTCGCCATGACGGTCCAGCGCGCCGTCGGGGCCGTGTCGCCGAGCGGCAGGTCGAGCACGGCGCGCAGGTGCTGCTCGAACTGGCTCGTCACCGCGCCGTCGATGGTCCAGTGGCCGGAGTTGTGCGGGCGCATCGCGAGCTCGTTGACGAGCACGCGCGGCCCGTCCGGACCCGCGACCTCGAACATCTCGACCGCGAGCACGCCCGTGACGTCGAGACCCTCGGCGATTCGCACCGCGGCCTCGCGGGCGCGCTCCGCCTCGGCGTCGGTGAGCCCGGGCGCGGGAGCGATCACCTCGGCGCACACGCCGTCGCGCTGGACGGACTCGACCACGGGCCAGGTCCGGACCTCGCCGCGGCCGTCGGGACCGCCGGACGGTCGGCGTGCGACGAGCACCGCGAGCTCGCGCGTGAAGGGCACCTTCTCCTCGACGAGCAGCTCGGGGCCGCCCGCGGCGGCCGCCTCGATCCACTCCGCGACCTGCTCCGGACCGCCCTCGGCGACCGACACGACGCGCACGCCCCTGCCGTCGTACCCGCCGCGCGCCGTCTTCACCACGGCCTCGCCCCCGACCTCGGCGAGGAAGTCTGCGAGAGCCGTGCGGGCGGCGTCGGGCGCGGTGGGGAGCGCGGCCCAGCGTGGGCACGGCACGCCGAGCTCGGTGAGCCGCCGGCGCATGACGATCTTGTCCTGCGCGTGCACGAGCGCGTCAGGTCCGGGACGCACGGGCGTGCCGTGCTCGAGGAGATCGGTGAGCAGCGCGTTCGGGACGTGCTCGTGCTCGAAGGTCAGCACGTCCGCCGGGGTGGCACCCGCGGGCGCGATGAGGGAGCGGATCGCGGCCTCGTCGGACGCGACGCCCACGGGGGCGTCGACCACGACCTGGGCCGCGGACGAGTCCGGGGCCTCGACGAGCACGCGCAGGTGCACGCCGAGCTCTCCGGCCGCCGGGGCCATCATGCGTGCGAGCTGTCCTCCGCCGACCACGGCGATCACTGGGGCTGCCACGTGCACCCACCCTAGTGCCTGGGCGGCGCGGTACCGCGCGCGGACCGCACGCCGGACGCCCGCTGCCCGTCCGCCGGGCCGGGCGGCGACGAGCGCACCCGGGCGGCGCTCAGGACCGCCCGGTAGCCTCGGGGGGTGACGAGCGACCTGGACCGGCGAGCCGAGGCGTCCGCGGCGGCCCCGCCGCGCCGCGAGCGCGTCCTCGCCCGGGTGCGGGAGCTCGCGAAGTTCGGGTCCGTCGGTGCGGTCGCCTACGTGGTCGACCTGGGCCTGTTCAACCTGCTCAGCTTCGGACCGGGCGAGGTGCTCGGGCACAAGCCGCTCACCGCGAAGATCGTGTCGGTCGCGGTCGCGACGCTCGTCGCCTGGGTCGGCAACCGCTACTGGACGTTCTCCGCCCGCCGGACGCAGGCGCGCGGTCGCGAGCTCGCGGCCTTCGTCGTCGTCAACGTGGGCGGGATGCTCATCGCGGTCGGCTGCCTCGCGATCTCCACGTACGCGCTCGGCCTCACGTCCCCGCTCGCCAAGAACGTCTCGGCGAACGTCGTCGGGCTCGCGCTCGGCACCGCGTTCCGCTACGTCGCCTACCGACGCCTCGTGTTCACGGGCGACCGCGCGGAGGACGCCCCCGCCGCGCCCTGGGACGTCACGGCACGCTGAGGGCGCCGGCGCGGCGCCCGGGGGGCGGGACGTCAGCCCCGGCGACGGCGGCGACGCCGCCCGTGCGCGGAGACCGCGACCCCCGTCGGCAGGACCACGCGCGGGTCGAGGCGCCGCGGCACCCCCGCGAGGAAGAGCGCGAACACGGCAGGACGGCGCTGCGCGAGCTCGAGCCGGCCGCCGTCGGACGCCGCGAGGTCACGCGCGAGCGCGAGCCCGAGCCCGGTCCCGGCACCGGAGGTCACCTCGCGCTCGAAGATCCGCGGCGCCAGGTCGTCGGGGACGCCGGCGCCCTCGTCCGACACCTCCGTGACGATCGCGCCGCTCGTGCCGGACGGCCGCGCACGGACCGTCGTCGTGCCGCCGCCGTGCTTGAGCGAGTTCTCGATGAGCGTCGCCAGGACCTGGGCGAGCGCCCCCGGCGTCGCGAGCACCTGGTACTCCGCGGGGACGTCGACGACGAGCTCGCGCCCCGCCTTGGCGAACGTCGGGACCCACTCCTCCTCCTGCTGGTGCACGACGTCGAGCAGGTTCACGGCCTCCGTCGTCCCGCCCTGCGCGCGACGCGAGGACGCCAGGAGGTCGTCGACGACGCCGACCAGGCGCTCGACCTGCTCGAGCGAGATCCGGGCCTCCTCCTGCACGGCCGGGTCGTCCGAGGCCATCGAGATCTCCTCGAGCCGCATGCTGAGCGCCGTGAGCGGCGTGCGGAGCTGGTGGGAGGCGTCGGAGGCGAACTGGCGCTCGGCGGCGAGGCGCCCCGCGAGCCGGTCGGAGCTGCGGGCGAGCTCGGCGGCGACGAGGTCGATCTCCTCGACCCCCGACGGCTCGAGCCGCGGGCGCACCTGCCCCGAGCCGAGCTGCTCGGCGGAGGCCGCGAGGTAGACGAGGGGCGCGGCGATGCGGTTGGCCTGCCACACGGCCATGCCGATGCCCGCGGCGAACGCGACGATGGCCGCGGCCACGACCAGGAGCACGACCTGCGCGGCCTGGAGGTAGGCGTCCCAGTACGAGACGGTGAGCGTGACCAGCGCGCCCGACTCGGAGTGCAGGGGCTGCTCGATCCCGCGTCCGGTGACCTCCGGGCCGGCCGTGAGCACGGTGCCGTCGGGCAGCGTGACGTAGACCTGGGCCGGCGGGTCGCTCGCGCGGGGCTGGACCGCGTCCTCGATGACGTAGTCCGGGATCTCGTCGCCGGCGGCGAGCCGGGCGTCGATCGACCGGGCGAGGCGCTCGACGCGCGACGTGACGTCGTCGACCTCGCCCTGGAGCACGAACCGCGCGCCGTAGAACGCGAGCGGGAACCCGAGGAGGATGACGGCGACGGCCACGGCCGCCACCGTGGCCTGCAGCATCCGACGCCGCACGCTGCTCCTCGCTCCCCGTGTCCTCGTCCCCGGTAGGGGTCGGTCAGCTCTCGCCGGTCTCGAAGCGGAAGCCGAGGCCGCGGACCGTCGAGATGTACCGCGGCGCGTTCGCGTCGTCACCGAGCTTGCGGCGCAGCCACGACACGTGCATGTCGAGCGTCTTCGTCGAGCCGACCGGCTCGGAGCCCCACACGTCACGCATGAGCGCGTCGCGCACGACGACGGACCCCGCGCTCGCGACGAGCACGCGCAGGAGCTCGAACTCCTTGGTGGTCAGGTGCAGCTCGCGCTCGCCCTGGAAGGCGCGGTGCGCGGAGACGTCGATGCGCACGTCCTGCGCGGCGAGCTCCTCCTCCTCCACCTGCTCGCCGTGCGAGCGGCGGAGCAGCGCCCGCACGCGGGCGAGGAGCTCGGCGAGCCGGAACGGCTTCGTGACGTAGTCGTCGGCGCCGGCGTCGAGGCCCACGACGAGGTCCACCTCGTCGGCCCGGGCGGTGAGCACGAGCACGGGGGTGGTGAGACCCTTGTGCCGGATCTCGCGCGCGACGTCGAGGCCGTCCATGTCCGGAAGGCCCAGGTCGAGCACCACGATGTCCGCACCGCTCGCGGAGTCGATCGCCCCTTGACCAGTTCCTTGGACGACGACGTTATAACCCTCACGTGTCAGTGCGCGCGCCAAAGGTTCGGCAATCGCCGGGTCGTCCTCCGCTAGCAGTACGTGGGTCATTCGCTCATGCTAGGGCATCAGTACGACTTCGGTCCCATCGTGTCCCGTGATCTCTGCGACCGTGGTGGGACGCCCTGAGACCGCCCCCTGCCTAGGCTGGAAGGCATGGGATGGTACGAGCGCCTCGGGCAGTGGTCCGACGAGCACCGGTTCGGTGTGGACCTCACCGTCACGCTCGTCCTCGCGGTCGTCTTCGTGCCCGCGTCGGCGGCGTTCTCCTCGGCCGGCGCGGGCGGCGTCGGCACGAGCGGCGGCTGGGCGGCGTTCTGGGCCGCGCTCCTGCTCGCCCCCCTCCCCTGGCGTCGCGCGCGCCCGCTCGCGTCCGCGATCACGGTGTACTCCGTCGCGCTCGTCCACCTGCTCGCCGGCTACCTCGTGATCTTCCCGGCCGACTTCGCGGTGCTCGTCGCGCTCTACTCCGTCACGGTCTACGGTCCGCGCTGGGCGCACCGGACGGCGATCGTGTCCTCCCTGGTCGGTGCCGTGGTCCTCGGCGTCGCGCTCGGGCTGCTCTCCGGTCGCCTGACCGACCTCGCGACGATGGTCTTCTTCACCTCCGCCTTCGGGGGCATGACCTTCCTCGCGGTCTGGGCGTTCGGCCTCGTGCGCCGCTCCCGACGCGAGACGATCGCCGCGCTCGTCGACCGCGCGGAACGGCTCGAGGTGGAGCGCGACCAGCAGGCACAGATCGCGACCGCCGCCGAGCGCGCGCGGATCGCGCGCGAGATGCACGACATCGTCGCTCACTCCCTCTCCGTGATCATCGCCCAGGCCGACGGCGGGCGGTACGCCGCCGCGCACGACCCGGACGCCGCGACGCGCGCGCTCGCGACCGTGTCCGAGACGGGGCGCACGGCGCTGGCGGACATGCGCCGGCTCCTCGGCGTCCTCCGCTCGGAGCCGTCGCGCGTCGTCGTGCCGCCGGGGGCCGTCGTCGGGCCGTCCGGGACGCTCGCGCTGCCGTCGGGACGCGGCTCGGCGGGGACACCGCCCGGTTCGCCCTACGGGCCTGCCGCACCCGGGAACCCGGCGCCCGCGAGCGGTGCGACGGCGGCGCTCGAGCGCGCACCCCAGCCGGACACGGCCGACCTCGAGACGCTCGTCGCCCAGGTGCGCGACAGCGGCATGCGGGTGTCGTTCGTCCGCGTCGGGCAGTCGCGCCCGCTGCCGCCCGGGGCCGGCCTCACGGTCTACCGCGTGTGCCAGGAGGCCCTGACCAACGTGCTCAAGCACGCGGGCCCCGACCCGGAGGTCACCGTCGTCGTGCGGTGGGGGTCCACCACCCTCGACCTCGAGGTCGAGGACGACGGGCGCGGCGCGTCGACCGCCGCCGAGGGGCGCCCGGACGCCCGGCCCGGCGGCTACGGCGTGCTGGGAATGCGCGAGCGGGCCGCGCTCTTCGGCGGGTCCGTGCAGGTGGGTCCCCGTCCCGGCGGCGGCTTCCGCGTGCACCTGCGCATCCCCGTGCCCGCCCTCCCGGCCGCCGCCCCGGTTCCGGGCGCCTTCCCCCAGCCCCCCGGGCGGGTCGTCCCCGGACCCTCGCCCGCGCCGTCGGGCAGGATGGCTCCGGGCCGCCCGGGCGCCGCGACGGCCCCGCCGCCACCGCCACCGCCGGTCGCGGCCGACTCCTCGCACCCGGCCCTCGACCGACCGACCGACAGGACACCATGACCGACGCCTTCCCCCGCGCCGACGGGGCGTACGCCGCAGACCCGCTCGCGCCCCTCGAGCCCGTGCGCATCGCGCTCGTCGACGACCAGCAGCTCGTGCGCGCGGGCTTCCGCATGGTCATCGACTCGCAGCCCGACCTCACCGTCGCGGTCGAGGCGGGCGACGGGTTGCAGGCCCTGCGGCTGCTCGCCGACCACCCGGTCGACGTCGTGCTCATGGACGTCCGCATGCCGCACCTCGACGGGCTCCAGACGACCGCCCGGCTCACCGCCGCCGCGGCCGACGGCGGGCACGCGCCCAAGGTCATCGTCCTCACCACGTTCGACCTCGACGAGTACGTGCTCGAGGCCATCCGGTCCGGCGCGAGCGGGTTCCTGCTCAAGGACGCGCCGCCCGAGGAGATGCTCGCCGCGATCCGCACGGTGCACCGCGGCGACGCCGTGATCGCGCCGTCGTCCACGCGGCGCCTGCTCGAGCACCTGGTGACCGCGCTGCCCGCCGAGCAGGTCGAGGACTCCCCCGCGCACGCCGCGGTCGAGGGCCTCACCGAGCGCGAGCGCGAGGTGCTCGTCCTCATGGCGCGCGGCCGGTCCAACACCGAGATCGCCGGCGACCTGTTCGTCGCCGAGGCGACGGTCAAGACGCACGTCGGCCGCATCCTCGCCAAGCTCGGCGCGCGCGACCGTGTCCAGGCCGTCGTCACGGCCTACGAGACGGGTCTGGTCCGCCCGGGCGCCTGACCACCGTCCGTCCCGTCGGCGCCCCACCGGTCCCCGGACCCGTGGGGCGCCGGTGCGTCAGCCCACGGTCCGGGACCTCTACGACCACGGGATGACCCGCGCCGCGCGCAGGACCCGACCCTCGCCGGACGCGGCGGGCGCGGGCCCGTCCGTAGCGTCGTCCACGATCCCCGGCGCACGCCCCCGACCGACTCCGGCCGGCGTGCCCGGGACGGCCTGACGACGAACCCGAAGACGAACCCAGGAGAAGACGTGGACACGACCGTGTACCGACCCGCCGACCCCGCCCCCGCCGGCCCGCCCGCGGTGCGGGCACGCTCGCTGCGCAAGACCTACGGCACGGGCGAGGCGGCGGTGCACGCGCTCGACGGCGTCGACGTCGACTTCGAGCGCGGCCACTTCACGGCGATCATGGGCCCGTCCGGCTCGGGGAAGTCGACGCTCATGCACCTGCTCGCGGGCCTCGACACCGCCTCGAGCGGCCACGCCTTCATCGGTGACACCGAGGTCACGGGCCTGAACGACAACGCGCTCACGCAGCTCCGCCGCGACCGGGTGGGCTTCGTGTTCCAGTCGTTCAACCTGCTGCCCATGTTCACGGCGGAGCAGAACATCACGCTGCCCGTCGAGCTCGCGAACGGCAAGGTCGACCGCGCGTGGTTCGACACCCTGGTGCGCACGCTCGGCCTCGAGGCGCGCCTCAGCCACCGCCCGAGCGAGCTCTCCGGCGGCCAGCAGCAGCGCGTCGCGATCGCCCGCGCCCTCATCGCCGGGCCGGAGGTCGTCTTCGCCGACGAGCCGACGGGAAACCTCGACTCGCGCTCGGGCGCCGAGGTGCTGAGCTTCCTGCGCCGGTCGGTGCGCGAGCTCGGCCGCACGATCATCATGGTCACGCACGACCCGACGGCCGCCGCGTACGCGGACCGCGTCGTGCTCATCGCCGACGGCCGCATCGCGGGCGACATCACCGACCCGACGCCCGAGTCCGTGCTCGCGGGGCTCGACGCGCTGCGCACGCTCGAGGCGCCGGGCGCCGACGGCTCCGCCCCGACGACGTCGCAGGCGGTGCGCGCCTGATGTTCCGCCTCACCCTGGCGCAGATGCGCCGCAGCATCGGCCGCCTCGTCGCGGCCGGCGTCGCGATCGTCATCGGGACGGCCTTCGTCACGGCGACGCTCATCGCGGGCAACGTCATGACCCAGACCACGAACGACTCGATCGCCGCGCAGTTCGCGGACGCGGACCTCGTCGTGTCCGCGCCGGACGACCTCACGGCGTCCGAGGTCGACGCGCTGCGCTCCGTACCGGGCGTCGACGCGGTCGACGCGGTGCAGTTCATGTATCTCGACCTGTCGCACGGCGCGAAGCGCGTGTTCCAGCTCGGCGTCCCGGCGCCGTCGGACCCGCGCTTCGAGGCGCTCGAGGTCGTCGAGGGATCGATGCCGACCGGGCCCGGCCAGGTCTCGCTCCCCACCGCCGTCGCCGAGCGGCTGGGCGTCGGGATCGGCGACACGGTCACGGGCTCGCGCAACGTCTGGGACGAGTCCGCGCCCGACGGCGGCGACTACGAGGAGGTCCGCGACGAGCTGACCGTCGTCGGGACGACCGACGACCCGTACGGCGCGTACGCCCAGATGGGCGGGGCCGTCGTCGTGACGGCCGACGACGTGGCCGCGTGGCAGGCCGCGCAGGCGATGCCCGACGAGCCCGAGCGCACCTACTCCGCCGCGATGGTGGGACTCGCCCCGGGCACCGACCTCGAGACCGCGCGCGCGGCCCTCGTCGCCGCGTCGCCCGACCAGGCCGCGGCGGTCACGCCCGACGAGCACGCCCAGTCGCAGGCCCGCAAGATGACCGGTGACCAGGACGTCTTCACGTACGTCATCCTCGGCTTCGCCGCCGTGGCCCTGCTCGTCGCGGCCCTCGTCATCGCGAACACGTTCCAGGTGCTCGTCGCCCAGCGCACGCGCACCCTCGCCCTCCTCCGGGCGGTCGGCGCGAACCGGTCGCAGCTCGCCCGGTCGGTCCTGACCGAGGCGACGATCCTCGGCGTCCTCGCGTCGGTCGCGGGCATCCTGCTGGGCGGCCTGCTCACGCAGGTCGCGCTCCTCGTGGCCCGCGGCGCGGACCTCGGCGTGCCGATCCCGGCCACGATCACCGTCACGCCCGCGGTCGTGCTCGTGCCCCTGCTCGTGGGGACCCTCGTGACGGTCGTCGCGTCGTTCGCCCCGGCCCGGGCCGCCACGCGCGTCGCGCCGCTCGAGGCGCTGCGCCCGGCCGACGCGCCGAGCCTGTCCCGTGGCGGTGGCCGCGTGCGCCTCGTCGTCGCGAGCCTGCTCACGCTCGGCGGCCTCGCCGTCCTCGGCGGCGGCATCTGGCTCGGTGGCACCGGCAGCCCCGAGATCGGGCTCCTCGCCGGCGTCGCCGGCGGCGCCGTGTCGTTCGTCGGGGTCCTCGTCGGGGCGGTGTACTGGCTCCCGGGCGTCGTGTCCTTCGTGGGCCGGCTCCTCGCCGGCACCGGGTCGACGGCGCGGCTCGCCACCGCGAACACGCTGCGCAACCCGCGCCGCACCACCGCGACGAGCACCGCGCTGCTCATCGGCGTCACGCTCGTCGCGATGATGTCGACCGGCGCCGCGAGCGCCCGCACCTCCCTCGACGCGGCGCTCGACGACCAGTACCCGGTCGACGTCCTCGTGGCGACGGACGCGTACGGGTCGACGGGCGACGCCGTGCCGGACGACGTCGTGCGCGCCGTCTCGGGGACCGAGGGCGTCTCGCGCGTCGTCGAGCTCTCCGGGGCGACGGTCACGCTGCTCGACGGCGCCGAGATGACGATGCACGGCGTCGACCCGGAGCAGGCGCGCGGCGTCGTGCGCACGCCCGACGTGCTCGCCGCGTTCGCCCCCGGCACGGTCATGGTCCCCGAGGCCGACGCCGAGTCCTGGGACGTCGCCGAGGGCGACAGGCTCGAGCTCACCGGGCCGGACGGGGCGACCCTCGAGGTGACCGCCCACCTCGGTGCCATCGGGAACGGCTGGCTCCTCGACGCGGACGACGCGAAGACCCTGGACCCGGACGCCGTCGTGTCCCGGCTGTGGGTGGGGCTCGACGACACGGGCGACGCGACGCAGGTCGTGCCCGCGATCCAGGACGCGATCGTCTCGTCGGACACGCCCGTCGAGGTGGCCGGCATCGCGGTCGAGCGCGCGGCGATGCAGAGCGTCATCGACACGATCCTCGGGGTGATCGTCGGGCTCCTCGCGGTCGCGGTCGTCATCGCGCTCATCGGCGTGGCGAACACGCTCTCGCTCTCCGTCATCGAGCGGCGCCGCGAGTCCGCGACGCTGCGCGCGATCGGGCTCAGCCGCGGCCAGCTCCGGTGGATGCTCGCGATCGAGGGCATGCTCATCGCGGGCGTCGGCGCGGTCCTCGGCATCGTGCTGGGCGTCCTGTACGGGTGGGCCGGGGCGGCGACGGCGCTGAGCGTCATGGGCGACGTGTCGCTCGCGGTGCCGTGGCGCGACGTGGCCCTGGTGCTCGTCGTCGCGCTCGTCGCCGGCCTCGTGGCCTCCGTCGTGCCCGGCCGGACCGCGGCCCGCACGTCCCCGGTGGCAGCGCTCGCCGTGGACTGAGCCGCGGCCCACGGGCCTCGACCGCTGACACGCGCCCCTGTGGACGGACCTCCGTCCACAGGGGCGCGGTCGTCGGCGGCGGGGAGGTCGCGCCGCCGGGCACCCTGACCGCGTGCCAGCCACCTCCACCCCGCCCTCCCTCGTCACCGACCCCGACCGGCACACGGCGGGGCACGCCGAGCCGGCGGACGCGGCGTGGCTGCGGGTCACGGTGCACCCGGCCGCGGACGTCCTGCTCCCCGCCGGGACGCGCCTGGGGGACGTGCGCGCGAGCCTGGCCGCCCTCGTGTGCCGCCCCGAGCTGCGCACCGCCGCCCTGCTCGTGGACGGCGTCCCGGTCGACGACGACCAGCGCTGCGGGACCCGCCCCCTGCTCCCCGGGGCGACCGTCGCGGTCGCGCCCCGCGGCCGGGGCGGCGCCGCCGCCCGGGTGGAGCGCCCGGACGACGCGCTCGCCGCGCCCGCCCACGTCGCCGTCCTGGGCGGGGCCGACGCCGGGCGGCTGGTACCGGTGGGGCACGGCGAGGGGCGCCGCGGTCGGATCCGTGTCGACGACCTCGACGTCCGCTGGCGCGTCACGCGCGGCGGCTCGCGGGTCAGCGTCCGCGCACCGTACGGCGCCCGCCGCGTGCCCGACGACGCGGCAGTCCTGTCCGCGCGACCCGCGCGGGCGGGACGACGGCTCGCGGGCTGGCGCGCGGCACGGTGGCGCGAGGGCGAGGCGCTCGTGTCCCGGCGCGGCGTCTACGCCCTGCGACCGCGCCCCGACCTCGTGCACGGCCCGCTCACGGGCCCCGTCGACCCCGCGTCCCAGGACGAGTCCCCGGGACGTCCGAGCACCGGCCATCTCGCGACCGCGGCCGCGCCCGTGGTCGCCTCGCTCGCCCTCGCCGTGACGTTCCGCCAGCCGCTGTACGCGCTGCTCGCGCTCGTCGGTCCGCTGGGGCTCCTCGTCCCCGCGCTCGTGGAGGCGCGACGGCGCCGCGCGGCCCGGCGGTCCGGTCGAGCGCCGGGGCCGCAGCCCGTCGCGCGGCCTGCGCCCGGCGGCGACGACGCACGCACCGCGACCCCCGTCGACCCGCTGCGGCCGCGGCCGGCGGACGCGCTCACGTGGGCGACGATCGCCCGGCTCGCGCCCGCCAGCGCTCCCCGGGGCGCTCCTTCGTCCCGCGCGCTCCCCGGAGCCGCGCCACCCGGGCCCGCCGTCGGTCCGGGCGACGGCGCCGCGCTCGCTCCCGTGCGGCTCCCGGACGGCTGCGTCGCCGTCGTCGGCCCGCGCGCCGCGGCGCTCGCCGCGGCGCGGGCCGTCCTCGGGGAGCTGCTCCCTGCCGGCGCCGTCCCGACGGTCCGGCACCCGCCGCACGCGGCGGCCGACTGGGCCTGGTGCCGGTGGCTGCCGGCCGCGAGCGCCGTGGGGACGCTCGACGCCGTACCGGCCCCGACCGGCACCGCGGCCGTCCTCGTCGTGGACGGCCCGCCGCCCCCGGGAGAGCTCGCCCGCGCGTGGGAGCGGCTCGGCCCGGCCGGGACCGATCTCCTCCTCGTGCTCGACGACGCGGCGCGCGCCCCCGCATGGTGCCGGACGGTCGTGGACGTGACCGGCCCCGCGACCGTCGTCACCGGCCCCGACGGCGCACGCACCGTGCGCGAGCACGTGGGCGCGAGCGCGGACTGGGCCGTCGCGCTCGCCCGACGGCTCGCCGCGGCGGACCACCTCGGCCGGCTCGGCGACGTCGAGCCGGCGGGCCGGGACCCCGGCGACCCCACCGCACCGTCGATGCCCGCGGACGTCGCGCTCGGCGACCTCCTCGGTGCGCCGGCCGCGCCGGACGACCTCGCCGCATGGGTCCGTGCCCGCTGGACGGACGCCGGGCGGCGCGACGGACCGGGCCTGCGCACCGTGCTCGGGGTCGGGCCCACGGGCGCGCCCGTGACCGTCGACCTCGTCCGCGACGGCCCGCACGTCCTCGTGGCGGGCACGACGGGCGCGGGCAAGTCGGAGCTCCTGCAGACCCTCGTCGCCGGCCTCGCGCTCGGGCGCTCGCCGCAGGAGCTGTCGTTCGCGCTCGTCGACTTCAAGGGCGGCGCGAGCTTCGGCGTGTGCGGACGCCTCCCCCACGTCGTGGGCACGGTGACCGACCTCGACCCCGGGCTCGCGGGTCGCGCGCTCGCCGGGCTGCGCGCCGAGCTCCACCGGCGCGAGCGCGTGCTCGCCGCGGAGGGCGCCGCGAGCGTCGACGACCTCCCCGCGGGGCGCCGCCTCCCCCGGCTCGTCGTGGTGGTGGACGAGTTCCGCGCGCTCGCCGACGACCTGCCCGACCTCCTGCCCGGCCTGCTGCGGGTGGCCGCCCAGGGTCGGTCGCTGGGCGTGCACCTCGTGCTCGCGACGCAACGGCCCGCCGGGGCGGTCAGCGCGGACGTCCGGGCGAACATCACCCTGCGCCTCGCGCTGCGGGTCGTCGACGTCGCCGACTCGCGCGACGTCGTCGAGTCGCCGCTCGCCGCGCTCGTGCCACCCTCCGCACCGGGACGCCTCGTCCTGCGCCGGGGCGCCGAACCGCCGGTCGCGGTGCAGTGCGCCCGCGCGGGCGCGACGTCGCACGACCGGGTCCCCGGTGCGCGGAGCGCGCCCCCGTGGGGAGCCCCGGGACGGCTCCGGCGCGCCGGACCCTCGGAGGCCCGTGTCGTCGAGGGCCCGGCCGTCGACGACGGGTCACCGCAGGCCGACGCCCTGCCCCGGTTCGTCGCCGCGACCCGCGACGTCGCGGCCCGCTCCGGCCTGCGCCCGTCCCCGCCACCCTGGCTCCCCGCGCTGCCGACGCGCGTCGGGACGGGCGACCTCGAGGACGCCGCGCGGGCGAGCGGCGCCGGCCCGCGCGACGACCCGACCGACCCGCGCGACGACCCGTCCGGCGCGGGAGGAGACCTCGTCCCCGGCGCGTCGCTGCCCGTCGCGCTCGGCGACGTGCCCGAGCGGCAGCGCCGCACCGTCGTCCGGTGGGACCCGTGCGACGGGCACCTCGCGGTGCTGGGCCGGGCGCGCTCGGGCCGGACGACCGCGCTGCGCAGCGTCGGGTGGGCGGCGCTCGACCGCGGGTGGACGGTCCACGCCGTCGGGCCGGGGCTCTCCGACCTCGCGACGCACCCCGGGACCGGGACGGTCGTGGACCGCGGCGACCCGCGCCGCCTCGTCCGGCTCCTGCGGCTCCTCGCCGGTCACGACGACGGTCAGGCACGGCCCCCGGGGCTCGACCGCTCCCCCGACCGGGTGCTCCTGCTCGTCGACGACGTCGAGGCCGTCCGGACGGTGCTCACGGGGGTCGGGGGCGGCGCCGGCGCGGACGCGCTCGCGGACGTCCTGGCCGACTCCGCGGCCGCCGTCGCGGTGAGCGGCAGCAGTCCCACCGTCGCCGGGCTGGCGACGCTCGTCGGCGTGCGGGCGGTGCTGGTGTCACGCGACCGTCACGACGACGTGTCGCTGGGCGTCCCGTCGGCGCTCGCCGGTCAGGGCGGTCCCGCCGGGCGTGCCGTGTGGCTGGGCAGCGGCGACCCGGTCCTGTGCCAGGTCGCGCTGCCCACGCAGTCGCCGCCGGGCCCGCGCTCGCGGCCCGGTCCGTTCCGGCTCCTGGCGCTGCCCGACCGGGTGGAGTCCGTCGACCTCGCGGACCCCGGCACAGCGGTCGACGACCAGGACCCGCCGTCCGCCGTCCCGAGCGCTGCAGCCCGCGGCTCGAGCACCGCAGCCACCGGCCGGAGCGCCGACCTCGCCGTCGCCCTCCGCGTCCCGGTGGGCACGGGGGGCGACGCGGCCGACACCGTGGTGCTGGACGTGTCGCACGGCGCGCTCGTCGTGGGCCCGCCCGGCTCCGGGCGCACCAGGGCGCTGACGGTCCTCGCGCGGCACGTCGCCCGCGCGGGCAGGCTGCGCGCGGTCGTGGCGCGCGACGACGTGCTCGCCGCGGCGGCCGGTCCCGCGACGAGCGCCGTGCGCCGGTACGCGCCGGCGGACGTCGGCGCGCTCCTCGACGCGATCGCCC
>JAQSXO010000465.1 GCA_029256625.1 Cellulosimicrobium sp.
GCGATGACGTCGTCCTGCTCGACGAAGCTCATCTCGACGTCGAGCTGCGTGAACTCGGGCTGGCGGTCGGCGCGGAAGTCCTCGTCGCGGTAGCAGCGCGCGATCTGGTAGTAGCGCTCCATGCCCGCGACCATGAGCAGCTGCTTGAAGAGCTGCGGCGACTGCGGCAGCGCGTACCAGGAGCCCGGCGCGAGGCGCGCGGGCACGAGGAAGTCGCGCGCGCCCTCGGGCGTCGAGCGCGTGAGGGTCGGCGTCTCGATCTCGACGAACTCCTCCGCGTCGAGCACGCGGCGCGCGGCCTGGTTGACCTTGGCGCGCAGGCGCAGCGCGTGCGCCGGGGCGGGCCGGCGCAGGTCGAGGTAGCGGTGCTTGAGGCGCGCCTCCTCGCCGATCGTCTCGGTGTCCGCGAGCGCCGTGGAGACCTGGAACGGCAGCGCCTCGGACGTGTTGAGCACGACGACGTCGCTCGCCACGACCTCGATCTCGCCCGTCGGCAGGGACGGGTTCTCGTTGCCGTCGGGGCGGCGCGAGACCTCCCCCGTGACCTGGAGGACGAACTCGTTGCGCAGCGGGTGCGCGACGGACTCGTCGCGGATGACGACCTGGGCGATGCCGGAGGCGTCGCGCAGGTCGATGAAGGCGACGCCGCCGTGATCGCGCCGACGGTCGACCCAGCCCGTGAGGGTGACGGTCTGACCGGTGTGCTCGGCCCGCAGTGAGCCGGCCGTTCGGGTGCGCAGCACGGAGGATTCCTTCCAGGTGGGCGGTGGGGGTCGCGCTCCCGGGGGCGGGCGCGCGTCCGGACGAGTCTAGTGCGGGCGGGCGGGCGGCTCGACCGGATACCGTGGCGGTGCCGCCGCGCCAGCAGGGCGCCGACCACGTCGCGTGCGCGGAGCCTGCGTCCGGGCCGGCGGCACCGGCGTGCGCCGACCGGCCCGCCGCCCGCACGAGGAGGGTTGACCTGTGGCACGCACCATCGCGACGAACCGGCGCGTCGAGCGCGACGAGCTCGAGCAGTTCCTGCGCTCCCGCCACGACGGCGTGCTCGTCACGACCCGGGCCGACGGCCGGCCCCAGCTCAGCCCCGTGACGTACGGGGTCGACGACACGGGGCGGGTCGTCGTGTCGACCTACCCGGAGCGCGCGAAGGCCGCCAACGTGCGCCGCGACCCGCGCGCGTCGCTGCTGTCGCTGGGCGAGCGGTTCTCCGACCCGTGGGTGCAGGTCGACGGCGAGGCCGAGGTGATCGACCTGCCGGACTCGGTCGAGCCGCTCGTCGACTACTACCGCTCCATCAGCGGGGAGCACCCGGACTGGGACGAGTACCGCGCCGCCATGGTCACGCAGGGCAAGTCGCTCGTGCGCCTGACGATCACGCGCTGGGGCCCGGTCGCGACGGGCGGCTTCCCGGCACGCCTCGCGGACGGCTGACGAGCTCCTCGAGCAGCCGTCTCGTGCTGACGTCGACGGCGTACCACGTGGACGGGCGCTCGACGTCCCGTGCCGACCAGGCGACAGCGACGTGCACGACGCATTCCTCCCCGGGTTCCAGACCCGGGAGATCCCAGAAGACTCCCCGCGCATGGTCGAGGGCTCCGGCGGTCACCAGCCCGTCGCTGTCCCGCTCGGCGTCGCCGGGCAGCTGCGGGAGGCGCGCCCACCAGCGCGGGATCAGGTCGGCGGCGCGGGACCGCCGCCACAGCGCCTCCGCGTCCTCGCCACCGATCGTCAGCTCCGTCGTGCCGTCGTCGATCGAGACGGCGCACAGGTGCTGCCCCTCGTCCGGCGCCGCCGTGCACGAGGCGGGGACCTGGTCGAGCGCGGCGCTGAGCCGGAACGAGGGGACCGGACCGCGAGCGCGCACGTGCCAGACCGCGCCCCAGGCACCGGCGAGCGGCGGGTAGCCCTCGGGTACCGTCCCGCCGACCGGGCCGTAGACAAGGCAGACGTCGGCGATCTCGCTGGCGCTGCGCACGGCACGAGCGCCCGGGCTCAGGGGCTCTGGCTCCACGCGCACGTCGCCGATGAGAGGCAGCCCTTCCACGCGGAACTGGACGGCCCCGAACGGAGTCGCTACCGACGGCCGACGGGGCCGAGGCGTGTGGTCGGAGCCTTCGCGAGGGCTCTCGTCTGGACTGCTCACGCCGCGAGCGTAGGGTGCGTCGCGTGACAGTGACCGCGAATGTGACCCTGTGCGTCCTGCTGTGGCCCACCGAGGGCCACGCCGACCTGCTGAGCCGGTACGAGGACGACGTTCTCGCCCTGGTCCCCGTCCACGGCGGCCGGGTGCTGTCGCGCGTGCGCGCGCTGCCCGGTCAGGACGCGGCGCTGCCGACCGAGGTCCAGGTGATCGAGATGCCCGACGACGCCGCGCTCGCCGCGTACATGGCGGACCCCGCCCGCGTGGCGCTGGCCGGTGTCCGGGACCGGGTCGTGGCACGGACGGACATCGTCCGGGTCGGTGCCGTCCCGCACAGCGACCAGACCTCCTGAGCCGCGCACCGGGCGCGCTCTCGGTCGCGGCGTCGCCCGGTCGGCGTCTCGCGTGGCCCTCCACGCCGGGTCAGAACAGGACCTGCTCCACTCCCCCGCCGACGACGTCCAGGCCCCCGCCGTCGACCGGCATGCCCGCGAGGGCGCCGTCGTGACCGGGCCCGTCGGGCTCCGGGGACGTCCCGGCGAGGCTCCCGGCCGGGTAGGCGCCGTCCGTCGGCGGCCCCGCATCATGGTGACGGTCGCCGAGACCGCCGAGCTCGCCCCGGCGGTACCGGCCCTCGACGCCCGCGGGACCGCGGTGCCCGGAGACTGCGAAGCCGCGCGCCTCGAGCATCGGGCGCACGCGGTCCCACAGCCACGACCGGTAGGCCTTCGAGGCGTACGTCCCCCGCGCGTAGACACGCTCGTACCCCGGCACGAGCTGCGAGTGCTCGCGCGCGAGCCACCCCATGTACCACTCGCGCGTGCCGGGCTTGAGGTGCAGGGGCAGGACGGTGACGCCCGTCGCGCCGGCGTCCTTCACCGCGTCGAGCAGGTCGGTGAGC
>JAQSXO010000466.1 GCA_029256625.1 Cellulosimicrobium sp.
AGCGACGACGCCCCGAACCGGAACCAGTCCGGGTCGAGCCAGTCGCCGCCCGCGGTCTCGTTGACCGCGACGAGGTACTTGATCGCGTCCTTCGACGTGCGGATGCCGCCGGCGGGCTTGACCCCGACCGGGACGCCGGTGAGAGCACGGAAGTCGCGCACGGCCTCGAGCATGACGACCGTCACCGGGAGCGTCGCGGCGGGGGAGACCTTGCCGGTGCTCGTCTTGATGAAGTCGGCGCCGGCGAGCATCGCGAGCCACGACGCGCGGCGCACGTTGTCGTACGTGGCGAGCTCGCCCGTCTCGAGGATGACCTTGAGGTGCGCGTGGTGGCCGTTCGCCCGGCACTCCTCGCGCACGGCGACGATGTCCTCGTAGACCTGGGAGTAGCGCCCCGAGAGGAACGCGCCGCGGTCGATGACCATGTCGATCTCGTCCGCGCCGGCCTCGACGGCGTCGCGCGTGTCCGCGAGGCGCACCGCGCGGCTCGCGCGGCCCGACGGGAACGCGGTCGAGACGGCGGCGACCTTGACGCCCGTCCCGGCGAGCGCCTCCACGGCGACGGGGACGAGGTCGTTGTACACGCACACGGCGGCGGCCGACGGGCACGTCGGGTCCGCGGGCTCGGGGCGCACGGCCTTCGCCGCGAGCGCGCGCACCTTGCCGGGCGTGTCCGCGCCCTCGAGCGTCGTGAGGTCGACCATGCGGATGATCGTGTCGAGCGCCCAGGCCTTGGACGTCGTCTTGATCGAGCGGGTGCCCAGGGCGGCCGCGCGGCCGTCGGCGCCCACCTTGTCGACGCCCGGCAGCCCGTGCAGGTACCGGCGCCAGGCGGTGTCGTCGAGGAGGGCGGAACCCGTCACGGAGCGCGCGAGATCGGCGATCTCGGCAGCGGACCGGTCGGCCGAACCCGGGGTCGCCGGGGCCGTTCCGGTGCCCGCCCGGCCGGTCTCGGCGACCGACGTCGGTGTCGTTGTGCTCATCGCACAGACCGAGAGCCCTCTGCATGTCCGCCTTCACGCGGTCGAGGCGAGCCCGTGCGGCGGCGCGGGCTGCCGTGAGGTCGTCGTGGGACGCGTCGGGGGTGACGGCCAGCACGACCTCGAGGTAGCACTTCACCTTCGGCTCGGTCCCGCTCGGGCGCACGATGACGCGCGTCCCGTCGGCCGTGAGGATGCGCACGCCGTCGGTGGGCGGCAGGCCGTCGAGACCGGCGGACAGGTCGGCGACGTCCGAGACGCCGGCGCCCGCGAGCGTGCGCGGGGGAGCGGCCCGCAGGTGCGTCATCGTCTCGCCGATGCGGTCGAGGTCGGTGAACCGCGCGGAGAGCTGGTCGCTCACGTGGAGGCCGTGCTGGCGCGCCAGGTCGTCGAGCGCGTCGACGAGCGTGCGGCCCTCGGCCTTGAGCCGGTTCGCGAGCTGCGCGACGAGCAGCGCGGCGCTGATCCCGTCCTTGTCGCGCACGTGCGCGGGGTCGACGCAGTACCCGAGCGCCTCCTCGTAGCCGAAGACGAGCCCGTCGACGCGCGAGATCCACTTGAAGCCCGTGAGCGTCGTCGCGAAGCCGAGCCCGTGCGCGGCCGCGATCTTCCCGAGCAGCCGCGAGGACACGACCGAGCACGCGAGCACCCCGCCGACGGCGCCGGACGCCGCGACGCGCCGCGCGACGTCGTCCCCGAGCAGCGCGCCCACCTCGTCGCCGTGCAGCATGCGCCAGCCGTTGGAGCGCGCGGTCTCCGCACCCTGGTAGGTGCCGACGCGCGGGTCGAACACCGCGACCGCGCAGCGGTCGGCGTCGGGGTCGTTGGCGAGCACGACGTCGGCCGCGGAGTCCTGCGCGACGGCGAGCGCGAGGTCCATCGCACCCGGCTCCTCCGGGTTGGGGAACGCGACGGACGGGAAGTCGGGGTTCGGGTCGAGCTGCTCCTCGACCGGGACGACGGTTCGGAAGCCCGCGTCGCGCAGCACGTGCGCGACCGTCTCTCCGCCCACGCCGTGCAGCGCGGTGGTGACGACCTTGAGCCGGCGGGGAGCGCCGTCGGCCAGGGCGAGGACCGAGCGGACGTACGCGTCGACGACGTCGCGGCCCAGGACGGTCCACCCCGAGCCGGCGCGCGGGACGGAACGCGCCGGGCCGACGGCCGCGATCGCGGCGGCGATGCGCGCGTCGTAGGGCGGGACGATCTGGGCACCCTGCCCGGAGTCCGTGACGACGCGCCCGCCCAGGTAGACCTTGTAGCCGTTGTCGGCGGGCGGGTTGTGGCTCGCGGTCACCATGACGCCCGCGTCCGCGCCGAGGTGGCGCACCGCGAACGCGAGGACCGGCGTCGGCAGCGCCGAGGGAAGCACGAGGACGTCCAGCCCCGCCGCGGTGAGCACGGCCGCGCTGTCGACCGCGAACGCGCGCGAGCGGTGCCGCGCGTCGAACCCGACGACGACGCGCGGGCGGGCCGCGCCGCCGGCGCCCGCAGAGCCGAGCGCGTCGAGGAGGAAGGCCGCGAGGCCCGCCGCCGCGCGGATGACGACCGCGCGGTTCATGCGGTGCGGCCCGGCGGCCATGCGGCCACGGAGACCGGCGGTGCCGAACTCGAGCGGCCCCGAGAACCGGTCCTGGAGCTCGGCGAGGGCGGCGACCCGCACGTCGTGCTTGCGGGGGTCGGGCGAGTCCGCGAGGTCGAGCAGGTGCCGCAGCTCGTCCTGGTCGCCCGCGTCGACGTCGTCGTCGACCCACGCGGCGACACGTTCGAGGAAGGCGCCGCGGTCGGTCCCCGGGTCGAACGTCGGGTCGTCGGCGGGGTCGGCCCGGAACCCGGCAGTGCGGTCCGTCATGTCACACCAGCTTCGCGATGTCGGCCAGGAGGGCGCTGATCCGGGGTCCCGCGGCCTGGCCGGCCTCGATGACCTCGGCGTGGGAGAGCGGCGTCGGGCTGATCCCGGCGGCGAGGTTCGTCACGAGCGAGACGCCGAGCACCTCGAGGCCGCAGTGGCGGGCCGCGATGGCCTCGAGCGTCGTCGACATGCCGACCAGGTCGGCGCCGAGGATCCCGGCCATCCGCACCTCGGCCGGGGTCTCGTAGTGCGGCCCGGGGAACTGCGCGTACACGCCCTCCGGGAGCGTCGGGTCGACGCGGTGCGCGAGCTCGCGCAGGCGCGGGGAGTAGACGTCGGTGAGGTCGACGAACGTCGGGCCCTCGAGCGGGCTGCGGGCCGTGAGGTTGATGTGGTCCGAGAGCAGCACGGGCGTGCCCGCGGCCCAGTCCTGGTTGAGCCCGCCGCACCCGTTCGTGAGGATGAGCGTCTCGGCGCCCGTCGCGGCCGCCGTGCGCACGCCGTGCACGACCGAACGCACTCCCTTGCCCTCGTACAGGTGCGTGCGCGAGCCGAGCACCAGGGCGTGCCGCACCGAGCCGTCCGCCCGCTCGACCCGGATCGACCGCGTCACCGAGAGGTGGCCCGCGACGGCGGGGGCGGAGAAGCCGGGGATCTCGTGCGTCGGGACCTCCGCGACGACGTCGCCCAGGAGCTCCGCGGCGCCGCCCCACCCCGAGCCGAGCACGAGGGCCATGTCGTGGCCGTCGACCCCCGTGGCCTGCGCGATGTGGTCGGCGGCGGCCCGTGCCACGAGGAACGGGTCGGTCGCGGGGTCGTCGAGCGGGGGTGTGCTCGGAGGCGTCGTCGTCATGGTCGCAAGGCTAGTCCGTCCCCGGGCACGCGACCCGACGAGCGGGAGGGCCCGCCGCGCGGCCCTGACCGGCACCGGCGTCTCGCATGCTGACACCGCGGGACGCGACGGCCTGACAGAATGTCCGGCGTGACGCACGCGAGCATCGACCACCAGGCCACCCGCATCGTCGT
>JAQSXO010000467.1 GCA_029256625.1 Cellulosimicrobium sp.
CCCCGGGGCTTCGGCCTCTACGTCGGCTTCGACGAGGCGAAGGCCGCCGCATCCGGCGTCTCCCTCGGCACGATCGTCGAGGCACTCCGCCGCACCCTGCACGAACTCGCTCCCGAGGCGGAGACCTACGCGACCGTCGCCCTCGCCCCGGCCGGCGCCGGCGGCCGCGACGTCGACGTCGTCCGCCTCGCGCTTCACGAGCCCTCGGCCGTCGCCCGCACGAAGCCCGAGATCGAGGTCGAAGAGCGCGCCGAGGCCGGCGTCGTGGTCGACATCTCACGCAAGCGCGTCCTGCTCGACGGCGAGTCCGCCGCCTTCACCTTCAAGGAGTTCGAGCTCCTGCAGTACCTCGTGCTGCGCCGCACGATCGAGCGCACCGAGCTCGTCTCGTCGCTCTGGCAGCTCGGCGACGACGAGGCTCCCGGCGAACGCACGATCGACGTGCACGTCCGTCGCCTGCGCGCCAAGCTCGGCCGCTTCGAGGACATCGTGCGCACCGTCCGCGGCGTCGGCTACCGCTTCGACCGCCACGCCGACGTCGTCATCCGCTACGGCCACGGCACCCCCTCCCCCGACCGTTTCTGAGTCGGGCGAGCGCTTTCCGCGAGACAGTCCTTGCGTCCAGCGGGATGTCGGCGGGGTGCGCTTAGGGTGAGGTCATGACCCGCACCCGCCTCGCGCAGACCGCGCGATCGCGGACGGATGCGGCGAGACTCCCGCCGACGACGGGCGTTCGCCGTGCTCCCGGCCCGGTTCCGGCACGGCTCGAGACGACCTACACGCCGCGTCACCCGCTCGACCTGCATCGTACCGTCGTGCATCAGCGGCACGGCAGCAATGATCCGAGCCTCGTCGTCGACGGCCCCGTCATCTGGCGCGCGAGCCGCACGCCGGCGGGCATCGCGACGGTCGCGCTCCGCGCCGCCGCGAGCGGTGCCGTCCGCGCCGCGGCCTGGGGACCGGGTGCCGACTGGGCGCTCAGCCAGGTGCCCGCGCTGTGCGGGGCGGACGACGACCTCGACGGGTTCGACGCCGCGCAGCATCCGCTCATCGCGTCCAGCCACCACCGTCACCCCGGCCTCCGCCTCGGGCGTACCGACCTCGTCTTCGACGCGCTCGCGAGCGCCATCTTCGAGCAGAAGGTGACCGGGCTCCAGGCCTTCGGGGCGTGGCGGCGCATCGTCACGTGGTTCGGCGAGCGCGCGCCCGGCCCCACGCCGCGCCCGATGTTCGCGCCGCCCTCCCTCGAGCAGTGGCGCCGCATCCCGTCCTGGTCCTGGCACCGCGCGGGGCTCGAGCCGCCGCAGTCGCGCACGGTCGTCGCCGTCGCCGCCCGCGGCGACTCGCTCGTGCGGGCGCTCGACGCCGCCCCCGACGGCGAGTCGCGCGAAGCCGTGCTGACGAGCCTCCGCGGTATCGGCCCGTGGACGTCGGCCGAGACCCGCATCCGCGCCTACGGGGATCCGGATGCGGTGAGCGTCGGCGACTTCCACCTCGCACATCAGGTCGGTCACGCCCTCACCGGCACCCGCACCGACGACGACGGGATGCTGCGCCTCCTCGCGCCGTTCGCCGGCCACCGGCAGCGCGTCATCCGGCTGATCCACGCGAGCGGCGTGCAGGAGCCCCGGCGCGCGCCGCGCCTGCATCCGGAGGACCACCGCGACCGCTGAGCAGCGCCTCTTGTGAGTGTCGGACCCCGCGAGCACACTGGCGGTGTTCCGTTCGTTTCGAAGGAGAAACCGTGCTGCGACTCAATCCGTATCTGTCCTTCCGCGCCGAGGCCCGCGAAGCCCTGGAGTTCTACCAGTCGATCCTCGGAGGCGAGCTCCGGATCGACACGTTCGAGGGATTCGACGACATGGGCGTGCCGCCGGAGGAAGCGCACCTCGTCCTGCACGGGCACCTGACCACCCCCCAGGGGCTCCAGCTGATGGCGTCCGACACCCCCTCCGGCATGCCGTACCAGTCACCGGCCGGTATCTCGGTGTCACTGTCGGGCGACGACGCCGACGCCCTGCAGGCGGCGTGGGACGCCCTGTCCGAGGGCGGCACCGTGAACCTGCCGTACGAGACCCCGCCATGGGGCGGGAAGTTCGGCATGCTCGTCGACCGGTTCGGCATCGCCTGGATGGTCGCCGCCGACGCGTGACCTGCGCCATCCGGATGCGGTCCTCTACTGTGTGAGCATGACCGCATCCGGAACCGGCTGGCCGCGAGGCCGCACCTCGTGGATCCTCGGCACCATCGTGTTGTTCGCCGCCGGAATCCTGGTCGGCATTCTGCTCGGCAGCGTCTGGGTCGGCCTGCTCATCGCGGCCGTCGTCTCGATCGGCTGGCTCATGGCGTACGAGTCGTGGCGCGGGCGCAGCGTCGGGGTCTACGACCGCGATGACAACGGCGCCCAGCTGTAGCCGCCGCTACATCTCTTCGTGCGTCTCCGGGTCGCCGTCCCACAGCCGGCCGCGCTCGAGCGCCGAGATCGCCGCGACCTCGTCGTCGGTGAGCGCGAACCCGAACACGTCGGCGTTCTCCCGCTGACGTGACGCATCCGCGGACTTCGGGATCGGTGTGCTGCCGAGCTGCACGTGCCAGCGCAGGACGGCCTGCGTCGGTGTGACGCCATGACGGTCCGCGACCTCCTGCACGACCTGCTCGCTGAGCAGCTCGCTCCGCCGGGCGAGCGGGCTCCAGCTCTCCGTGCGGATGTCGTTCGTCTCGTGGAACGCCCGGAGGTCGGCCTGCGGGAAGTACGGATGCAACTCCACCTGGTTCACGGCCGGGACCACGCCGGTCTCGTCGATCAGCCGCGTGAGCATGGCCGCGGTGAAGTTCGAGACGCCGATCGTGCGCGCGAGTCCCTGCTCGCGGAGCGCGATCATCGCACGCCACGTGTCGACGTACTTGTCGACGCTCGGGTTCGGCCAGTGGATCAGAAGCAGGTCGATGTGCTCCAGCGCGAGACGCTTCAGCGATCCGTGCACGCTGGCGATGGCTTCGTCGTACCCGTGGTCCCGGCCGGGGATCTTCGTGGCGACCAGCAGCTCGTCGCGGTCGACGCCGCTGCGCTGCACGGCCTCGCCGACCTCGCGCTCGTTCTCGTAGTTGACCGCGGTGTCGAGCAGGCGATAGCCGGTGCCGATGGCGGAGACGATCGCGTCGACGCCGTCCGCGCCCTTCAGGTTGTAGGTGCCGAGACCGAGTTCCGGGAAGGCGGTGTCGTCGTTGAGTGTGACCGTGGGGATGGTGATCATGCGCCCATTCTGTCGCGGACGCCCGGCGGCCGGGAACCCCGATCCGTCCTAGGCCGCGGCGGCGGCCACCTCCTAGGATGAGCGCGTGACGACACCGGATGCCA
>JAQSXO010000468.1 GCA_029256625.1 Cellulosimicrobium sp.
GAGCGCGACCTTGCGGTACGCCTTGAGCTCCTTCTCGGCCCACGTCACGGACGTGACCGTGTCGCTCACGTAGACCTGCACGGTCTCGCGGACGGGCCGGGTTCCGGTGTTGGTCAGCGTGACCTGGGCGCGGACGACGTCGTCGGGGCCGTGCACCGAGCCCAGGACGCGCAGGTCCGCGTAGTCGACCGTCGTGTAGCTCAGGCCCTCCCCGAAGGCGAACGCGGGGCGCTGGGTGAGGTCGGCGTAGCGGTCGCCGTGCTGTCCGCGAACCACGTTGTAGTACGTGGGCTGCTGGCCGGCGTGGCGGGCGAAGGAGATCGGGAGCCGGCCCTCGGGCTCGATCTGTCCGAGGACGAGCTCCGCGACGGCCTGCCCGCCGCGCATGCCCGGGTTCGCGGCCCAGACGATCGCGGCCGCCGCGTGCGCCGACGGCGGGAGCACGAGCGGCTTGGACGCGACGACGACGACCACGACGGGCGTCCCGGTCGCGACGAGCGCGTCGAGCAGGGCGACCTGGCCGCCGACGAGCTCGAGCGTCGCGGTCGACCTGCCCTCGCCGACGAGCTCGATCCGGTCGCCGACGACGGCGACGACGAGGTCCGCGTCGCGCGCCGCGGCCACGGCCTCGGCGATCAGCGCGTCGTCGGGCTCGGCGGGCACGACCACCTGCGGGCGCGGCTGCCCGTCGGGGAACAGCTCGCCCTCGGGGTCGGGCTCGAGCGTGAGGATGTCGGCGCCGCGCGCGTGCGTGACCGTCCAACCCTCGGGGACGAGGGCGCGGAAGCCGTCGAGGACGGTCGTGGTCATCTCGCGCGGGTGGCCGTCGGGCAGCCAGTCGGCCTGGCCCGACGCGCCGGCCCAGTCGCCGAGCTGCGTGTGGTCGTCGTCCGCGTTGGGCCCGACGACCGCGACCCTGCGCCCGCCCGTGAAGGGCAGCGTGCCGTCGTTCGTGAGGAGGACGAGTGAGCGCCGCGCGACCTCCAGGTTGACGGCCGTGTGCTCCGCGGAGGCGATGACGGCCTCCTGGCGCGCGACGTCGGGGCGTCGCGGGTCCTCGAACAGGCCGAGCCGGAACTTGAGCGTGAGGATGCGGCGCACGGCCGCGTCGATCGCGGCCTCGTCGACGAGGCCGCGCGCGACCGCCTCGAGCGCGCCCTCGAAGAACTTCGGCGTGGTCATGACCATGTCGTTGCCCGCGCGCACGGCGGCCGCGGAGGCGTGCACGTAGTCGGGCTGGATGTGCTGCTCCCAGACCATGCGGCCCACGTTGTCCCAGTCCGTGACGAGCGTGCCGGTGTAGCCCCACTCGCCGCGCAGGACGTCGTCGAGCAGCCAGCCGTTGACGGTGACGGGCACGCCGTCCATGGACTGGTAGCCGAGCATGAACGTCGCGCAGCCCTCGCGCGCGACGCGCTCGAACGGGGGCAGGAACCAGGACCGGAGCTTGCGCGGCGAGATGTCGGCCTCGCTCGCGTCGCGGCCGCCTTGCGTCTCGGAGTAGCCGGCGAAGTGCTTGGCGGTCGCGAGGATCCCGGTCGGGTCCGCGAGGCCGTCGCCCTGGTACCCGCGCACCATGGCCGACGCGAGCTCGCCGATGAGGTACGGGTCCTCGCCGAACGTCTCGTCGACGCGCCCCCAGCGCAGGTCGCGTGCGATGCACAGCACGGGGGAGAACGTCCAGTGGATGCCGGTCGCGGCGACCTCGACCGCGGTGGCGCGCGCGACCTGCTCGACGAGCCCGGGGTCCCACGTGGCAGCCATGCCGAGCTGCGTGGGGAAGATCGTCGCACCGACCCAGAAGGAGTGGCCGTGGATGCAGTCCTCGGCGACGAGCAGGGGGATGCGGAGCCGCGTCTGCCCCGTGAGCGCGTGCGCCTCGACCACGTTCTGCGGCGACGTGTGCAGCAGCGACCCCGCGTGCTTGTCGAGGACCGCCGGGCCGACGCCGTCGCGCGCGTCGAGCTGCAGCATCTGCCCGACCTTCTCGGGGAGCGTCATCCGCGCGAGGAGGTCCTCGACGCGGTCGGCCACGGGCAGAGCGGGGTCGAGGTAGGGGAGGGTGCTCACGGACGGTCCTTCCACGGCGGCGGCGACGGTTCCCGGGTGACGCGCGTCTGGCGGTCACGACCGACGCGCTCGGGAGCCCGGGCGTCGCCACTCTACCCGCGAAACTGAATAACCGGTAAGTAAGTTGGGTCGTTCAGTGCCAGTGGTCGAGGAAGCGAGCGACGGTCTCCGTCGCGTGGTCCAGCACGTGCCCGTCCTCGGCCGCGGCGGCGGACAGGAGCGCCGCGTCCACGACGTGCGCCACCAGGTCCACGTCGGACACGTGCGCGTGACCCGACGCGTCCAGCACCGTGCGCGCCGCCGCCAGGAGGCGCGGCCGCGACGCGCGCATGATCGGCCGCAGCGCCGGGTCGCGCATCGCCGTGAGCATCGGGTCGAGGCGCACGTCCACCACCGTGTCGTCGACGTGGGGTGCGTAGAGCGTCTCGATGAGCTCGCGAGCCGTCGCCGCGCTCGAGCGAGGCTCCCGCGGCAGCGCGTCCGCGCGCTCCTGCGCCGCGGTCGCGCGCACGTCCTCAGCGGCCTCGACCGCCGTGGAGACCAGCGACGCGCTCGTCGGGAAGTAGTACGACGCCGACCCCTGCGGCACGCCGGCCGCGCGCGCGACCTGGCGGTGGGTGACGGCACCGAAGCCCTCCTCGATGAGCAGGTGCGCCGCCGCCTCCACCATCGCGCGCTGCCGCTGCGCGCTGCGTCCCTGCACGGTGGCACGGGCGCCGTGCGGCGCCACGGCCCCCGCGCCGTCCTCGTCGCGCTGCGCCGCCCGGTCGATGGTCCCCGCTCCCTCGTCCACGCGGCCATCGTAGTGAGGGCGCTGTCGCCTGCACCGGAGCCGCGAGGTGGAACCTCGCCCCGCGAGGTAGAACCCTGGTCGCGCGAGGTAGAGCCGTGGTTGCGCGAGGTAGAGCCGTGGTTGCGCGAGGTAGAGCCGTGGTT
>JAQSXO010000034.1 GCA_029256625.1 Cellulosimicrobium sp.
ATGAGCAGCCAGGGCCTCACCCAGTCCACCGACCGCATGCGCGACGCCGGAGTCGCCCCCGCCGCCATCGACGTCTTCACCCGCTTCTACCGGCTCCTCGAGTCCGGCGCGACCGGCATGATCCCCGAGTCCGACGTCGAGCCCCTCACCGACGTCGCCCACCGCGACGCGCTCGACGTCCCCGACGACGCAGCCCGCGACGCCCTCCGGCGCACCGCGATCATCAAGCTCAACGGCGGCCTCGGCACCTCCATGGGCATGGACCGCGCCAAGTCCCTCCTCACGGTGCGCGACGCCGACCCGCAGCGCCCCGACAGCGGTCCCCTCACCTTCCTCGACGTCATCGTCGCCCAGGTCCGCGCCGCCCGGCACGCCACCGGAGCACCCCTGCCCCTGCTCCTCATGAACTCGTTCCGCACCCAGGACGACACCCTCGCCGCGCTCGCCCCCCACGACGACCTCCCGGTCACCGGCCTCCCGCTCGACTTCCTCCAGAACCGCGAGCCCAAGCTCCGCGCCGACGACCTCACCCCCGTGGACTGGCCCGCCGACCCTGAGCTCGAGTGGTGCCCGCCCGGCCACGGCGACCTCTACACCGCCCTGTTCGCCTCCGGCGCCCTCCGCGCCCTCCTCGACGCCGGCTACCGGTACGCCAGCGTCTCCAACTCCGACAACCTTGGCGCCGCCCCCGACGCCGCCATGGCCGGCTGGTTCGCCGCCAGCGGCGCCCCCTTCGCCGCCGAGGTCGCCCGTCGCACCCCCGCCGACCGCAAGGGCGGCCACCTCGTCGTGCGCCGCAGCGACGGACGCCTCGTCCTGCGCGAGACCGCGCAGACCCCGACGGACGACCAGGACGCCGCCGCCGACATCAGCACGCACCGATACTTCAACACCAACAACCTCTGGTTCGACCTCGAGGCGCTCGCGGCCGAGCTCGACCGCACCGGCGGCGTGCTCGAGCTCCCGCTCATCAAGAACACCAAGACCGTCGACCCGACCGACCCGTCGTCGCCCGAGGTCGTGCAGATCGAGTCCGCCATGGGCGCCGCCGTCGAGGTGTTCGACGGCGCCCTCGCCATCGAGGTCGGTCGCGACCGGTTCCTGCCCGTGAAGACGACCAACGACCTCCTCGTCCTGCGCTCCGACGTCTACGACCTCGACGACCGGTACCGGTTCGTCGCCCGGACCGACGCACCGCTCGTCGACCTCGACCCTGCCAACTACAAGACCATCGCGGCGTTCGACGCCCGGTTCGACGACGGCACCCCGTCCCTGCGCGCGGCGCGCTCCCTCACGGTCCGGGGCGACTGGACCTTCGGCTCGGGCGTGACCGTCACGGGCGACGCCGTGCTCGCCGACCCGGGCGGCTCCTCGCGCGTCCCCGACGGCGCCGTCGTCGGCCCGGACGGAGTCAGCGACTGACCGAGGGAGAGCTTCGGATGGTCGACGCAGAGGCCCGGTCGCGCGAGGTAGAGCCCTGGTAGCGCGAGGTAGAGGCATGGTGCGCCGAGGTAGAGGTGTAGTTCTCGTGCCCGACGGCGCATGGCTCGCCTGAGGTGGTCGAAACAGGTGGTGGTTCGCCCGCGCCGTGCCGTGGGCCACCGCGTAGCTCGCGGTCCCGGCCTCGCGTCGGGCAGCTAGGGCGTGTCTCCCATCTGGGTGGTGACGCGCGCGGGAGCATCGGAGGGTGAGTAGCTACGTCCAGCGCGTTCAGTGGCGTCATGACGACGCGGAGGACCCGGTTGTGCTCTGGGCGCATGTCGTCGACGGCTGGGAGGTACGGAAGATCGACGAGTTCGCCGATGGGCGTCTGGCGTGGGCGGACGACGAGCACGAGTCCGGCAGCACGAGGCTGGGCGTGGTACCGGTGCCGCCACCTGAGGGAATTGCCATTGATCCGCAGTTCGTGGTCGAGGTTGTGGATGAACTCGCCTTCGAGCGTGTCTGGCTGCGAGCTCGCCGCGGTGCCTGAGCAGTTTGCGACGCGTGCGTCCAGGCGATGCAGGCGCAGAGGATGTCGGCGGCACGGTAGGTGATGGCGAGTTTGTCGTAGCGAGTGGCCGGGCCTCGCCACTGTTTGGCGCGGTTGAAGTGCCGCTTGACGACGTTTCGCCCCTTGTAGGTCGCGGCGTCCAGGCGCGAGGGCCGCCCGCCGGCCGATCCCTTGCGCTTCCGGGCGGCGATCTTGTCCTTCTTCTGCGGGATCACGGCCTTGATGCCGCGGGCGGCGAGTATTTCGTCGGCGTGGTTGATCGTCTCGTCCACGCGCACGGCCCAGTCGACCTTGCCCTGGGCGTCTGCCTGCGCGCGAGCAGAGCCTGAAGGGACCCGGTCCCAAGTGTCATCCTGCGCGTACCGGCGATGACGCTTCCAGACCGTCTTCCATGAACCGAACTCTTCGGGTGGCAGGTCACGCCACGGATCCCGGTCCGGTATCGGTAGACGAATCCCTCGACGATCCGGCGGTTGTCACCGGAACGGGTGCCCGCGGCGGCCTGCGTTCGACGGCAGCAATGGCTCGATCCGCTCCCACGGGGCATCGGACAACGACCGGAACCGCGACGAACTCACTTCCCGCAGCGCCCGACCACATCGGGAGGCGATCGGCGACGGCGGACGATCGACCGCCGTCGGGCATGACGAGGGCTCTACCTCGCGCTACCAGGCCTCTACCTCGCGCTACCAGGCCTCTACCTCGCGCTACCAGGCCTCTACCTCGCGCTACCAGGCCTCTACCTCGCGCTACCAGGCCTCTACCTCGGCCGGCCACGCCTCTACCTCGGCGGTTGGGTTCAGGTGGGGAGGTCGACGACGCGGTCGGTGCCGCGGTAGGCCGTGAGGGTGCCCGAGGTGGCGGCGGCGAGGTCTGCGTCGAACCGGTCGAGCTCGGTGGGCGGGACGAGGACGGTGAACTCCGCCTCGGTGGCGTAGGTGACGTCCTCGAGACTTCCGTCGTGCTGGGCGGCCCAGTCGCGCAGGACGCCGTGCAGGCGGCCGGCGTCGGCGTGCGGGACGTCGATGCGCACCTCCGTGAGTACCGCGCGGCGCACGGGCTGCGCGACGTCGAGCGCCTCGCTCACCGCGGAGGAGTACGCCCGGACGAGCCCGCCCGCGCCGAGCAGCACGCCCCCGAAGTACCGCGTGACGACGGCGACGACGTCGGTCACCTGGCGGTGCCGCAGCACCTCGAGCATGGGGACGCCCGCGGTGCCGGAGGGCTCGCCGTCGTCGGTGGAGCGCTGCTGGTCGGCGTGCGTGCCCACGACGAGGGCGACGCAGTGGTGCCGCGCGTCCCAGTGCTCCTTGCGGACGCGGGCGATCACGGCGTCCGCGTCGGCGACGGACGCGACGGGGGAGAGGTGCGCCAGGAACCGGGACTTCTTGACGACGAGCTCGCGGTCGACCGGTCCGGCGATCGTGCCCCACAGCTCACCGGTGCCCGCGCTCATCCCGCGAGCCTATCCGTGCACCGGCGGGCGCCACGCCCGCCCGCGAGGAGGGCGACCTGCCGCCGGAAGGGCGACGCACGGCGGCGGAGAACCGCTCTCCGCCGCCGTGCGTCGTCGTCCCGCTGGGCGTGGCCCGAGGTGGGGTCAGTCCGTGCCCGACTCCATGGCGGCGCGGTCGAGGAGCACGTCGTCGCCCTCGGCCATGCCGCGGGACGCGATGACCTCGGCGCCGCCCTCGGGCATCGCGCCGATGAGCTCGGTCGAGGCCTGCACGGCACCGATGAGCGCGGCGTGCGTGGTGCCGACGATCCCGATGCCGGCGTACTGCTCGAGCTTCGCGCGCGAGTCGGCGATGTCGAGGTTGCGCATGGTGAGCTGGCCGATGCGGTCCATGGGGCCGAAGGCGGAGTCCTCGGTGCGCTCCATCGAGAGCTTGTCCGGGTGGTAGCTGAACGCGGGCCCGGTGGTGTCGAGGATCGAGTAGTCCTCGCCGCGGCGCAGGCGCAGCGTGACCTCGCCCGTGACGGCGGTGCTGACCCAGCGCTGGAGGGACTCGCGGATCATGAGCGCCTGCGGGTCGAGCCAGCGGCCCTCGTACATGAGGCGGCCCAGGCGGCGGCCCTCGGCGTGGTACTGCGCGAGGGTGTCCTCGTTGTGGATCGCGTTGACGAGGCGCTCGTACGCGGCGTGGAGCAGCGCCATGCCGGGCGCCTCGTAGATGCCGCGGCTCTTGGCCTCGATGATGCGGTTCTCGATCTGGTCCGACATGCCGAGGCCGTGGCGGCCGCCGATCGCGTTCGCCTCCTGGACGAGGGCGACGGCGGACTCGAACTCCTGCCCGTCGATCGTGACGGGCCGGCCCTGGACGAAGCCGATCGTCACGTCCTCGGTCTCGATCTCGACCGAGGGGTCCCAGAACCGCACGCCCATGATGGGCTCGACGGTCTCGACGCCGGTGTCGAGGTGCTCGAGCGTCTTGGCCTCGTGGGTCGCGCCCCAGATGTTGGCGTCCGTCGAGTAGGCCTTCTCGGTGCTGTCGCGGTAGGGGAGGTCGTGGGCGAGCAGCCACTCCGACATCTCCTTGCGACCTCCGAGCTCGGCGACGAAGTCGGCGTCGAGCCAGGGCTTGTAGATGCGCAGGGCAGGGTTGGCGAGCAGGCCGTAGCGGTAGAACCGCTCGATGTCGTTGCCCTTGAACGTCGACCCGTCGCCCCAGATCTGGACGTCGTCCTCGTGCATCGCGCGCACCAGCAGGGTGCCGGTGACGGCACGGCCCAGGGGAGTGGTGTTGAAGTACGCGCGCCCGCCCGAGCGGATGTGGAACGCACCGCAGGCCAGGGCGGCGAGGCCCTCCTCGACGAGCGCCGCACGGCAGTCGACGAGCCGCGCGACCTCGGCGCCGTACGCCGTCGCGCGCCCCGGCACCGACGCGATGTCGGGCTCGTCGTACTGGCCGATGTCGGCGGTGTAGGTGCAGGGCACGGCGCCCTTGTCGCGCATCCAGGCGACGGCGACGGACGTGTCGAGGCCGCCGGAGAACGCGATGCCGACGCGCTCGCCGACGGGGAGGGAGGTGAGAACCTTGGACATGGTCAAAGTATGCGCCAATCTGCATACGTATTCAATCCCGTGGAGGTCGAGCACACGACCGCCGTGGTAACCGGCGCGTCCGAGCACTAATAGTGTGCCAAGCGGTAGGGTTCACCCGTGACCGCCGACGACGCCACCTCGCCTCCCGAACACCCCGACGCCCGAGCCCCGAGGACCGGGGCGCCCACGGGGGCGGCGGGCTCCCGCTACCCGCGCCCGACCGTCACGCTCGACGAGGCCGAGTGGGTGTGGCGGACGCTCGCCACCGAGGCGATGGTGGAGTCGGCGAAGCCGGAGACGGTGCGGCTCGCCGTGATCGCCGGGCTCACGCGCGCGACGGGCGCCCGCTACGGCGACCTCCTGCGCTGCACCGCCGACGCGATCGACCTCGGTCCGGCGACGGCGCGCGCGGGGGAGGGGAGGGTCGTGCTCACGCACGGCAAGCACCGCACGGTGCGCGAGCACGTCCTCAGCGCGAGCGTCGTCGTCGTGCTGCGGCGCTGGATGGCCGTGCGCGAGGTGCTCGCGGCGGACCTCGAGGGGTCGGTGCCGCGCGCACTGCTGCTCACGGTGCACCACACGCACGACAACGGCGTCACGGTCTCGAGCGGCCTGCCCATCACGAAGCAGGGGCTGGTCCTGTCGTGGCGGCGGTTCGTGCACCGGACGAACGCTCGGTACGGCGCCGTGCGGGCGCCGCTGCCGACGCGCTTCGAGCAGGTCCGACGGGCGTGGGTGGAGGCGTCAGCGCCCGCCGGGAGCGCGATCGTCGCCGGCCCCGGGCTCGGCGACGACGCCGGGCGGGACGCCCTCCTCGCCGCCGAGCTCCTCGAACAGGGTGACGTGGAGCCCGGCGGGGGCGTCGAGGCGTGAGTTGAGCGAGGCCCAGGGCGTCCGGGTCGGGGGAGCGACGAGCTCCGCACCGGCGGCGACGGCGCGCTCGGTGGCCACGCGGGCGTCGCTCACCTCGAACGCCACGCGCAGGTGGCCGGCGACCCGCCGCCCGACCTCCAGGTCGTCGATCGCCCGGGCGTGCCCGGGGCTCGCGATCTCGAGCGTCGCGCGCCCCACCTCGAGGATCGCGACGCGGTCGTCCTCGCCGTCGGCGTAGGCGATGGACTGGGGGAGGCCCAGGACGTCGCGGTAGAAGGCGAGGGCGGCCTCGTAGTCGTCGGCCTCGACGACGAGTCGGAGCTGGCGGACGGAGGGCCGCGGACCCGGGGCATCGGTCATCTGCTCAGCCTACTGACTCTCGCGAAAAGATAGTGTGCCAAGCATCGATAACCCCATCCACAGTCCCGAGGACGACTCACCGACGAGCCCTGACAAGCAGGGGACCCCGCCACGGAGGCCGTGGCGGGGTCCGGGTGCGCGACCGCGGGGCGGCGGCGCTGCAGGGGAGAGCCGGGGCTCAGGGCTGGCCGGCCGCCGCCTGCTCGGCCTTGCGTGCCGCTCCGGCCTCGGTGCGCGCGCCGTCCGTGGACAGGTCGCCACCGGTCGACTCGAGGTGGGCGCGGACGAACCAGTGGAACAGCTCGAGGTCGTGCAGGTGCCCGATGAGCAGGTCGTTCGTCACGTCGTCGAGCTCCTCGGTCGCGGTCGCGGCCTCGCGGTGCGCCGTGATGACCCCGACGTACACCTCGTCGAGGGCCCCGAGGTGGGCGATGGTCGAGGCGCGGCCGAGCGAGTAGTCCTCCCAGCTCCGCTCGGCGACGAGCGCGCCGGGCGTTCCCTTCGGGGAGACGCCCAGGGTCGCGATGCGCTCCGCGATGGCGTCGACCATCGCGCGGACGGCGTCGACCTGCGGGTCGATCATCTCGTGCACCGCGATGAAGTGCGGTCCGACGACGTTCCAGTGGATGTGCTTGAGGGTGAGCTGCAGGTCGTTGAGCGCGTGCAGGCGCTCCTGGAGGATCCCGGCGGCCTTCGCCCCTTCCTCGGGGGTGAGCGACGGGACGGTGTACTTCGGCAGGTCGGAGCGAGCGGCCATGGGTGCCTCCTCGGGTCGGGTGCGCACGCCGCGGTGGCGGCGGGACGGCGGTCGGCGCCGTCACCGTCCATCGTGGTGCCGCCGCATGCTCTTCGCAGGACGAGCGATCAGTCCCCGGTGCGCACGAGGAGGACGACGCCGAGCACGGCGAGCCCGCCGAGCGCCGTCGCCACGGACGACGAGACGTCGCCGAGCGCGATCGCCCGGACGCCGAGCGCCACCACGAGCAGGACCGCCTGTCCTGCGAGGAAGCGCCGCGCGTCGGGCGCGACGGCGCGCAGCTCCGCCCGGGCCTCCGGGGGGACGTGGTCCGACCACCAGGCGGCGCGCAGGACGAGGTGGCCCAGCGGCAGGAGCGCGAGCACGGTGAGGTCGAAGGGTCCGGTCCCCTCGACGAGCAGGAGGAGCCCGCCGAGAAGGACCAGCACGTGCGGGACCGGCGGCGCGGGGAGGAAGGCCGTCGCGGTCCCGAGGACGACGGCCGTGCCCCAGACGAAGGAGGGCGCGAGCCCTGTCGTCTGGAGCGCCGCGCCGGCGTACCCGGTCGCGAGCGCGAGGAGGGCGACACGCGGCCACCATCCTGCGAAGGTGCGTCCCGTCTCGACCTCGAGGCGGGGCGGCGGTCCTGCGGTGACGATCTCTCGCCGGACGAGGCGTCTCATCGTCCGCCTCCCGTCGTCGCGCCGGAGCGTCCGGGCTCGCGCCTGTCGAGGCGCCGTGCCGCGAGCTCGAGCGCTCCACGGGCGCCGTCGGCGTCGGGGGTGCCGTCGTACCAGGGCACGACGACGATCCCGTGGGCGCGCAGGTCATGGACGCGGTCCTCGCGCTCGAGGCGTGTGACGCCCCAGGCGGTCGCGACGTGGTCGTCCACCTCGGAGAGGGAGACGGGCGGCAGGACGCCGACGACGACGACCACGTGCCCGGTGTCGTGCCACTGGTGGGCGAGGCGGGGGGCCTCGTCGTCGAGGAGTGTGGAGAACAGGTAGACGGCGGACCCGGCCGGGACCCGGGGCGCGCGGTGCCGCGCGGAGGGGTCGCCGACGGGCCGGGCGAGGGCGAGACCGTGGAGGATGCGTCGCAGGTGGCGTCGACCGCCGCCGGGTCGTACCGGCCGGGCGAGGCGCCCGAGGTCGTCGAGGGCGACGCGGTCGCCGTCGGCGAGGACGGCCTGGGCGACGGACGCGGCGGCGTGGCGGGCGAGGTCGAGGGAGGTGGCCTCGTCGGGGCGCTGGGCGCCCACGCCGCTCCAGGTGGCGAGGTCGGGGGCGACGTCGTCGCGCGAGTCGACGACGAGCACGACGGTCGCCTCGGCGGTGCCGAAGGTGCGGCGGACGTACAGCGTGTCGAGGCTGGGGGAGCGGCGGGCGGTGGCGCGCCAGTCGATGCGGCGGAGCCGGTCGCCGGGGTGGAAGGCGTCGACGTCGCGCAGCTCGGTGCCGTCACCGGGGCGCCGGGAGGTGTGGGGACCGGAGAGGCCGCGCAGCCGCGAGGCGAGGGGGACGCGGCCGAGGGGGACGGGTCGGGGGAGCACGAGGACCCGTGGCCCCTGGGCGACGCGGGGGACCTGCTCCTCGACGCCGTCGGGCCCGTAGGCGGCGTAGTCGACGCGCAGGGTGTCGGTGGGGCCGGTGCGCACCGAGGGCGCGCGCCAGGTGTGCTCGTGGGTCCCGGCGGTGGCGCGGACGAGGCGTTCGGTGACGAGGCCGCCGGGGGCGAGGGCGCGGAGCCGCAGGAGCTCGACGCCGGGTGGCACGTCGGCGACCGTGCGGGCGGCGAGGGTGCCGGGCGGGGCGTCGGCGTCGAGGACGACGCGCACGGTGACGGGTCCGAGGGGGCGGTGGGTCCAGCCCCAGACGGCGCCGAGCAGGGGCGCGATCCCGAGGAGGGCAGCGTCCGGGCGGCGGAGGAGGACGCCGAGGGCGAGCAGGGTCGTGCCGAGGACGACGCCGGCGGCGAGGTGGACGGTGGTACGCCAGCGGGGTGCGCCCGTGTCGCGCGCCGCCGTGGCGGTGCTCATCCGCGAGCGCCGACGGTGGCGGGGCCGGGGACGGTCCCGAGGATGCCGGCGACGACGGTCTCGGGGCGCAGGTCGGCGGCCCAGGCCCCGGGGGTGAGGGTGAGGCGGTGGGCGAGCACGGGGACGGCGACGCGCTTGACGTCCTCGGGCAGGACGACGTCGCGTCCGTCGAGCACGGCGACGCCGCGGGCGAGGAGGGCGAGGTTCTGGGACCCACGGGGGGAGGCGCCGACCTCGAGGTCGCGGTGGGTGCGCGTGGCGGCGGCGAGGTCGACGCAGTACGCGATGACGTCGGGGTGGACGTCGACCTGCTCGACGGCGGCCTGCATCGCGAGGACGGTGTCGCGGTCGACGACCTGGCGGACGGCGGGGTCGTCGTGGCGTCGGGCGATGCGGCGGGTGAGGACCTCCCGCTCCTCGTCGCGTGCGGGGTAGCCGACGGACAGGCGGACCATGAAGCGGTCGAGCTGTGCCTCGGGCAGCGGGTAGGTGCCCTCGTGCTCGACGGGGTTGGAGGTCGCGACGACGTGGAAGGGGCGGGGCAGGGCGTGGGTGGTGCCTTCGACGGTGACCTGGCGCTCGGCCATGGACTCCAGGAGCGCGGACTGCGTCTTGGGGGCGGTGCGGTTGATCTCGTCGGCGAGGAGCAGCCCGGTGAAAACGGGTCCGGGTCGGAACTCGAAGGTCCGGGTCGCGGGGTCGTAGACGGTGGATCCGGTGACGTCCGAGGGCAGGAGGTCGGGGGTGCACTGCAGGCGGGTGAAGTCGAGGCCGAGCGCGCGGGCGAGGCTGCGGGCGGCGAGGGTCTTGCCGAGCCCGGGGACGTCCTCGAACAGGACGTGCCCGCCGGCGAGGACGGCCGCGAGCGCCAGCGTGAGGGGTTCGCGGGCGCCGACGACGGCGGTCGCGACCTCGTCGAGGACGGCGCGCCCGTGCGCGGCGACGGTGGGGACGTCGAGGGGGGTGGGGTCGGCGGTCATCGGGGTGTCCCTCCGTCGGGGCGGTCCGGGGTGTCGTGGGTCGGCGTCTGGTCGAGCCGGTCGAGTGCCGCGAGCCAGGCGTCGACCTCGGTGGGCGTGGGGAGGCGTCCGTCCGCGACGAGGTCGCGGAGGGTGCGGGTGGCGCGGGGGCCGAGGAGCCGGGTGACGTCGGGTGTGGCGCCGGGTGCGGAGGGGTCCGTGATCCCGTGCCGGGCGAGGCGGCGTTCGGTGATCTGCCGCACGCGGCGTGCCGCGGCGGGGGTGACGCGGCCGTCGCGGCCGAGGACCGACCATCCCAGGTCGGAGACGTCGCGCCGGTTGCCGTCGCGGCGCAGCGCGGGCAGGCGCGGCCACACGGTGTCCCCGGCGTACGCGGTGCGGTGCCACAGGAGGACGCCGGCGACGCCGAGGGCGGTGAGCATGAGGGCGTGCGCGGGTGAGGACCCGATCAGCACGAGGACCGCGCCGAGACCGACGGTCGCACCTCCGGCGCGCAGGGCCCGCCGGTCTGCGGGGCGGACGCGGGCCCAGCGCTCGCGCGCCCTCATGACCGCACCTGGTCGTCGCTCCGGGTGCCGTCGTGCGGTGCGGGCGCGGCGGGGTCCTCGGCGTGCGTGGCGCCGGCCCGCACCGCGAGGTCTGCCGCGATGCGGCGGAGCGCCCCGCGTGCGGCCGCCAGGTCGTGCGCGCCGAGCGGCGTCTCGCCGAACCGGGCCCGGTGGTACAGGCCGCGCAGCGTCGCGACCGCGTCCGTGTCCACCCGGGTGGACGCCAGGACCGCGGTCGTGAACTCGGTCGGGGTCTGTGCGGGGTCGCGCCGCGTGCCGGCCCGCTCCGCGGCGCGCTCGAGCGCGACCCAGGCGGCGACGACGGCGTCGTGCGGGTCGGCGTCCGGGGCGCGCAGGTCGTCGTGCGCCCGCTCGACCGCGTCGCGCAGCTCGGGGACGGCTGGGTCCTCCGCCCCGCGGACGGAGACGTCGCCCGGTGCCGTGGCGAGCAGCTCGCGGCGCCGCCGTCGCACGAGCAGGGCCGGGAGGTAGCGGCGCGCCAGCACGACGAGCACGACCAGCACGACGGCGCCGAGGAACCAGAGCAGGTACGCGTCGAACGACATCCCCGTGGCGTGCACGGGCAGCTCGATCGGTTCCGGCGCGGTGGGCACGTCGTCCGGTGGCGCGGTCTGGGGCGGCGGCTCGGCCGGGTCGCGAGCGAGGGCGCTCATCCAGCCGGGCGGGACCCATCCCCACGGTGCCCCGGTCGCGGCGGCGAGCACGGCCGCGAGCGCCAGTGCGCCGACGGCGGCGAAGCGGGCCGGGCCGGGCCGGCGGTGGTCCTCCCCCTGCGGTGCGGTCACGCCGGTCGTAGCGACTCTGCGTGGATGCCGGCGACGGCGGCGGCGACGAACGCGGCGGGGTCGGCGTCGAGCCCGCGGCCCATGGTGGAGAGGCGGACGGGGACGTCGTGGAGGGCGTCGAGGAGCTCCGGGCCGGCGGGGACGTCGACGAGGTGGTGGCGCCCGGTGGGGGCGGCGAGGGTCGCGGCCTGCTCGGCGACGCGGCGGGTGAGGTCGGCCCCCCACCCGGCGAGCCGCTCGACGTCGGGCGCGGGGACGGGCACGGGGACGTCGCTCGCGGCGAGCGCGACGCGGCCGTAGGCGGTGAGGGAGTGGTGGGAGACGCCGAGGTGGCGGTCGCGCGCGTCGGCGCCGGAGACGCGCAGGGACGCGACGGGGCGGCCGCGGAGGGCGGCGACGGCGTTGAGCGCCTCGCCGGCGGCGACGCCGGAGAAGCCCCAGCGGGTGCCGGTGCCGAGGTTGCCGGGGCCCTGGGCGACGACGACGAGGTCGGCGCCGGTGACGTGCCGGGCGGCGAGGAGGCCGGTGTGCACGGTGACGGCCTCGAGGTCGCCGCCGAACGCCTGCCCGACGGTGAGGCAGGTGTCGATCCAGCCGGTGTCGCGCAGGGTGGCGACGGTGCGGGAGAACGCGGCGGGCAGGGCTCCGCCGTCGGTCATGACGTAGGCGACGCGGGGCTGGGGGCGGCCCGCGAGCGCCGCAGCGTGCCGGGCGCCGGCGACGACGGCGGGCAGGGCGGAGTGGAGGTCGGCGACGACGACGGGGGTGCCGGCGAGGTCGTAGGCGTCGCGGAGGGTGTCGTGGTGGGGGGACTCCTGCTCGTCGACGCCGAGGACGAGCGCCTGCAGGGGGGTGTACCGGGCCTTGACGAGGTGCCCGGGTCCGGGTGCGGGGTCGGGCGGGAGGGGGGTGCCGGGCTGGGCGGGCCCGACGACGAGGGCGTACCCGCCGGTGCCGAGGCCGCGGGCGAGGGCGGAGACGTTGAGGAGCACGTGGTCACCGGGGTCGGGGGTGCCGACGAGCTGGGTGTAGGCGAGAGCGCGCACGGTGGCGTCGGGGTCGTCGTCGCGCCCGGGGAGGGGGTCGTGGAGCCGCACGTGCAGCTCCTGGGCGCCGGTCCAGGCCTTCGCGTGCGACACCACGGTCGCGGTCCGCCACGTGATCACGCGGCACACCCTATCGACCGACTAGCGTGGTGCCGATGTCCGAGCCCACGCCCCCCTCCGTCGCGCCCGATCCCGCGCCCTCGTCGTCGGGGTCGTCGTCGACGAATCCGGCCGCGCGCCTGCTGAACCTGGTGATCGCGCTGGTGAACACGAACGCGTCGATGACGAAGCAGCAGATCCGCATCAGCGTGGCGGGGTACGGCGACGCGCCGTCCCCGGACGCGTTCGAACGGATGTTCGAGCGCGACAAGGACACGCTGCGCGACCTCGGGATCCCGATCGTCACGGTGGACGCGGGCGGGCACGCGGACGAGGTGGGGTACCGGATCGACCAGGACGCGTACGCGCTGCCCGCGGTGGACCTCACGCCCGCGGAGCTGGGGGTGCTCGCGCTGGCGGCGCAGTTCTGGCAGGACAAGACGCTGCGGACGGACATCTCGCGGGCGCTGACGAAGCTGCGCGCGGCGGGCGCGGGGGAGACCGCGATGGACGTCGTCGCGGGCCTGGCGCCTCGGGTGCGCCCGGTGGGGGACGCGTACGCGACCCTCATGGACGCGATCTCGGCGCGGCGCGCGGTGTCGTTCACGTACCGGGCGGCGAGCACGGGCGAGGTGCGGGCGCGGCGCGCGCAGCCGTGGCGGATCGCGGCGCGGCGCGGAGGCTGGTACCTGGTGGGGTTCGACCTGGACCGGGGGGCGCCGCGGTCGTACCGGCTGAGCCGGGTCGAGGGCCGGGTGCGGGCGACGGGCCCGCGCGACGCGTTCGAGGTGCCGGTGGACGTGGACGTGGACGCGGCCCTGGGCACGCGCGACGCAGGCGGCGTGGCGCGCCTGGCGGTGGTGCCGGAACGCGCGGGCGCGCTGCGGGCGCGCGGCACGGTCGTGGGGTCGGTGGCGGACGCGCGTGCGGGCGACGGCGCGGGCCGCGACGTGCTCGAGGTCGCGTACGACGTGCGGTACGCGATGGCGGACGAGGTCGTGGGGTACGGGGACGCGGTGCTCGTGCTCGGGCCGCCGGACCTGCGCGAGGCGGTCGTGCGCCGGCTGCGGGACGCGGCGGCCTTGGGCTCCGAGCAGGGCGAGGGGTCGACGGAGGTGACGGGGCGTGGCTGAGCGCGCGGACGACCGGCTGGTGCGCCTGCTGGGCATCGTCGCGTACCTGGACGGGGCGGGTCCGGTGCCGGTGGGCGAGCTCGCCCGGCACTTCGGCGTGAGCGAGCGCCAGGTCCTGGACGACGTCGACGCCCTGTGGGTGTCGGGCACGCCCGGGTACTGGCCGGACGACCTCATCGACTTCGACGCCGACTCGATCGAGCGCGGCGTCGTGCG
>JAQSXO010000469.1 GCA_029256625.1 Cellulosimicrobium sp.
CCCGGCCGACGCCGAGGCGGAGCACCAGCGCCTGCTCGGCTGGGAGGAGCAGATGCTGCGCCTCGTCGACCTGCCGTACCGCGTCATCGACACCGCGGCGGGCGACCTCGGGTCGAGCGCCGCGCGCAAGTTCGACTGCGAGGCGTGGCTGCCCACGCAGCAGCGCTACCTCGAGCTGACCTCGACGTCGAACTGCACGACGTTCCAGGCGCGTCGTCTCAACGTGCGCGAGCGCGTCGAGGTCGACGGCAAGAACGAGACGCGCACCGTCGCGACGCTCAACGGCACGCTCGGCACGACGCGCTGGATCGTCGCGATCCTCGAGAACCACCAGCAGGCGGACGGCTCGGTCCGCGTGCCGGAGGGCCTGCGCCCGTACCTCGGTGGCCTCGAGGTCCTCGAGCCGGTGGTGGCGTGACGGGTCCTCTGGTCCCGGAGGACGCGCCCGGGCCGATGCTCGTCGCGCTCGACATCGACGGCACGCTCATGTCGTACGACCAGGAGCTGTCGGACGACGTGCGCGACGCCGTCGCGGACCTGCGCGCGGCCGGGCACCACGTGGTGCTCGCGTCCGGGCGCTCGCTCCTCGCGATGACGCCCGTCGCGGAGATCCTGGGGATCGACCGCGGCTGGGTCGTCGCGTCGAACGGCGCGGTGACCGCGCGGCTCGACCCGGAGGAGCCGGACGGGTACGCGCTCGAGGACGTCGTGACGTTCGACCCGGGCCCGGCCCTGCGGCTCCTGCGCGAGCACCTGCCCGACGCGCGGTACGCCGTCGAGGACGTGGGCGTCGGGTTCCGCATGAACGAGCTCTTCCCCGACGGCGAGCTCGACGGCGTGCACCGCGTCGTCGAGTTCGACGAGCTGTGGTCGGGCGAGGTCACGCGCGTCATCGTCCGGTCGCCGGGGTCCACGAGCGAGCAGTTCCACGAGCTCGTCGAGCGCCTCGGCCTGGACGACGTGACCTATGCCGTCGGCTGGACGGCGTGGATGGACATCGCGCCGCTGGGCGTCACGAAGGCGACCGGGCTCGAGCTCGTGCGCCGCGCGCTGCACGTCCAGCCCCACCGGACCGTCGCGGTCGGCGACGGGCGCAACGACGTCGAGATGCTCCGCTGGGCGGCGCACGGCGTCGCGATGGGTCACGCGGACGCCGTCGTGCGGGCCGCTGCGGACGAGGTCACCGGCTCGATCGAGGACGACGGCGCGGCCCACCTCCTGCGCAGCCTCCTGCCCTGACCGCGAGGTAGCGCCGTGGTCGCCGAGGTAGAGGCCAGGTACCGCGAGGTAGAGCCCCGGTATCGCGAGGTAGAGGCGTGGTCGTGACCTGGCCTCGACGTCGACTCGATGGCGTGGCCGTCCGGGGTGCGCTGCCCGACGACGCGGACGCGGTCTGGCGGCTCGTCGTCGCCTTCGCGACGTCGTTCGTCCCCGAGCGTGCGTCTTTCGACGCGTCGTTCGCGTCGCTCCTCGCGGACGACGACGTGCTGGTGCTCGTCGCCGAGGTGGGGGACGACGTCGTCGGCTACCTCGTGGCGCACCGTCACGCGACGCTCTTCGCCAACGCTCCTGTCGGGTGGGTCGAGGAGGTCATGGTCGACGACGCCGCGCGCCGTCGCGGGATCGGGCGCCTGCTCATGGAAGCGGCCGAGGTGTGGGCCGCCGCGGCGGGGGCGGCGTACGTCGCTCTCGCGACCCGGCGCGCCGCGCCGTTCTACGCGGCTCTGGGCTACGACGAGTCGGCGGCGTTCTTCCGGAAGGTCCTTCCGCCGAGGTAGAGGCGTGGTCATGACCACGCCTCTACCTCGCGGTACCAGGGCTCTACCTCGGTGGACCGGAGCTCTACCTCGCGGTGCCGGGGACTCCCGCGGGAGGCTCAGTCGCGCGGCTCGCGCGCGGTGAGGACGACCGGGCCGTCGGGCGTGATCGCGACGGTGTGCTCGCTGTGGGCGCCGCGCGACCCGTCGGCCGAGCGCAGGGTCCAGCCGTCGGGGTCGGTGTAGATCTCGTCCGTGGTCTCGAGGAACCAGGGCTCGATCGCGATGACGAGGCCCGGCTTGAGCGGGAACCCGCGCTTGCGGCGGCCGTCGTTGGGGATGTGGGGCTCGCCGTGCATCGTGCGGCCCACGCCGTGCCCGCCGAAGTCGGTGTTCACCGAGTAGCCCGCGGCGTGCGCGACGTCGGCGATGGCGGCCGAGATGTCGCCGACCTTCTTGCCCGGCTGCGCGGCGGCGATGCCCGCCTCGAGCGCGCGCTCGGTCGTCTGGATGAGCTTGGCGTCCGCCTCGCCGAGCGCGCCCGCGCGCGGCGTGCCGACCACGAACGACAGCGCCGAGTCCGCGACCCACCCGTCGACGGACGCCGCGAAGTCGATGCTCAGCAGGTCGCCGTCGCGCAGCGCGTAGTCGTGGGGGAGGCCGTGCAGCACGGCGTCGTTGACGGACGTGCAGATCACCTTGCCGAACGGGCTCGCGCCGAACGACGGGTGGTAGTCGATGTAGCAGGACTCGGCCCCGCGGTCGCGGATCATCTTGTGCGCGACCTCGTCGAGCTCCAGCAGGTTCGTCCCGACCTTGGTGGCGGCGCGCACCGTGGTGAGGACGTCGGCGACGAACCGCCCCGCGGGTCGCATCTGGTCGATCTCCCGCGGGGTCCTCAGCTCGATCATCGTGGTCCTTCCGGTTCGCAGGTGGGGTGCCCGACGGCGGCGCGGCCGGCTCGAGCGGTGCCGAGCGGTGCCGCGGGACGGGCCTCCCCACGATATCGGTCCACCGCGCCGCGGTGCGGCGGGGGCGAGCGCGGCGGGAGTCGCGCGGTCGCGGCGCAAGCGCTTGCATCGATCTGCTCACGATGCGGCACGGCGCCTCGCCAGCCGGCGTCCCGGCGTGGCAGCATCACCCGTCGTGGCAGGTATCGACGACGTCGCCCAGGCCGCCGGGGTGTCCACGGCGACCGTCTCGCGCGCCCTGCGCGGCCTGCCG
>JAQSXO010000470.1 GCA_029256625.1 Cellulosimicrobium sp.
ACCTCGCCGGTCGTGACGTTGCCGACGCCGTCGACCGCGCGGTAGCGGACCACGTGCTGGCCGTCGGCCGCGAACGCGACCGGGGCCGCGTAGCGCTGCCACGCGCCGTCGTTGGCCTGGAACTCGATCCGGTCGACGCCGGACTCCTCGTCGACCGCCGTGAGCGTGACGCGCGCGCTCGCGACGAAGTCGCCGTCGCGGGTACGGCTGCCGCTGACGCCCGCCGTGACGACGGGGCCGTCGGTGTCGCCCGGCTGCTCGCCGCCCGCGATGACGAAGGAGACCGTCTGCGGGGCGGAGACGTTGCCCGCCACGTCGGTCGCGCGGTAGGTCACGGTGTGCGCACCGGGGGTCCGCACCGAGATCTGCTTCGAGTAAGGCGTCCACTCGCCGCCGTCGACCTGGTACTCGACCGAGGCGACGCCCGAGTCGGCGTCCTTCGCGAGCAGGCGCACGAAGACGGTCGAGAGGTACTCGCCCGCCTCGTTCTTCTCGCCGCCCATGACGCGGTGGTCGACCGTGGGGGCGACGGTGTCGCTCCCGTCGCCCTCGACCACGGAGAACGTGACGCTCGCGGGCTCGGAGACGTTGCCCGCCTCGTCGGTCGCACGGTAGGCGAGGGTGTGCTGGCCGGGCTCGTCGACCACGACGGCCTCCGTGTACGGGGTCCAGCCCGCGCCGTCGAGGTCGTACTCGACGGACGCGACGCCCGAGCCCTCGTCGGTCGCGGTGAGGAGCACGGACGCGGAGCCCACGTAGGCGCCGTTCTCGTCCTGCGTGCCGCTGAGCTCGTTCGCGACGACCGGGGCCGTCGTGTCCTCGCCGGCGTCGGCGACGACGACGAACTCCGTGACGGTGTCCTCGGACACGTTGCCCGCGGCGTCGGTGGCCCGGTAGACGAGCGTGTGCTCGCCGGGCTCGTCGATCACGATCGGCTCGGTGTACGGGGCCCAGCCGGCGCCGTCCAGGTCGTACTCGACGCTCTCCACGCCGGACGCGTCGTCCGTCGCCGTGAGCGTCGCCGTGGCGGACCCGACGAACGCGCCGTTGTCGTCCTGCTCGCCCGTGACCTCGGCGGTCACGGTCGGGGCGGTCGTGTCCTGCTCGCCGCCCTCGACGACGGTGAAGGTCACGGAGCCGACCTCGGACACGTTGCCCGCGACGTCGGTCGCCCGGTAGGAGACGGTGTGCTCGCCGAGGTCGGTGAAGGGCACGGTCGTCGTGTACGGCAGCCACGCGCCGCCGTCGACCTGGTACTCGACCGACGCGACGCCCGAGCCCTCGTCCGCCGCGTGGAGCATGAAGGCCGCCGTACCGATGTACGCGCCGTTCTCGTCCTGCTGGCCCATGACCATGGGCTCGACGGTCGGGGCGGTCGTGTCCTCCTCGACGTCGCCCTCGACGACGGTGAACGTCGCGGTCTGGGCCTCGGACGTGTTGCCCGCGGCGTCGGTCGCGCGGAACTGCAGGGTGTGCGCACCGACCGCGTCGACGACGAACGGCTCGGTGTACGCCTGCCAGCCCGCGCCGTCGAGGTCGTACTCGACCCCGGCCACGCCGGAGTCGTCGTCGGTCGCGTCGAGCGTCACGGTCGCGCCGCCCACGTAGGCGCCGTCGCCGTCCTGCTCGCCGGTGACCAGAGCGGTCACGGACGGTGCCGTGGTGTCCTCGCCCCCGCCGCCGTCGGTGACGACGAGCTCGCCCCACATCTCCCCGTGCCCGGGGATCGCGCAGAAGTAGCGGTACTTGCCGGGCGTGAGGGTCACCTGCGCCTCGTGCAGCCCGCCGTTCGCGTCGAACGGGCTCGCGAGGATGTTGAGGTTCACGTCGTGGTTGTAGCCCGGCGTCGACGTGTCGAACGTGAGCGTGTGGCTCATGCCGAACGTGCTGCCGGTCGCCATGCTGTTCTCGAAGACGATCGTCGCGGGGCCCGCCTCGGCCGTGGCGGGGAAGGCCTTGTAGTCGGTCACGCTGTTGTCCGCGGTCCAGGTGAGGACCTGCTCGGCGGCGACGGTGGCGTCGGCTGCGGACACGACGGCGGACGACGCCGTCGCCGGTGCGGTGGGGGTCGCCGAGGCCGGGGCGACGGTGAGGACCGTCGTCGCGGTGAGTCCGGCGACGGTGGCGGCGAGGAACCGCCGCGCGCCGCGGCGGCGGGAGCCGCCGGGACTGGTACGTCGTTCCATGAGGGTGCACTCCTCCGGGGTGTGTCGTGGGGTCTGACGGGGCGGGTCGGGCTGGTCGGGGCGGTGCAGCCGCCCCGGGTGCCGCCGCCGTGCTGCACGACGGCGGCCCCGGGCTCGGCGGGGACGGCCTCTCGGCCGCCCCCGCCCGGCGGTGCTACAGGTCCGCCACCCGGATGTCACGGAACTCGATGAGGTCCGCGTTCCCGTGGTTCTGGAGCCCGATGAACCCGCTGTCGAACTGGCGCAGGTCCGTGGGCGGGTCGCCGGCCCGGGACGACTGCTGTCCCGGCGAGTTCTCCCACTCGTTGATGACGACGCCGTTGCGGATGATCGTGTACTGCTGCCCGACCACCCGGATCTCGTACTCGTTCCACTCGCCCTTGGGCTTCTCGCCGCCGGTGTTCAGGCCGAGCGGGTCGAAGTTGTAGACCGAGCCGGTCTTCTGGGGCTCGCCCGTCGGACCGTCGTAGATCTGGATCTCGTGACCGCACGAGATCGCGACCCACGCGGGTGACTGGTTGTTCGCGCACTGCGCGTCACCCGGGTCGTTCGGGTTCGGGAACCGGGTGAACACGCCCGCGTTCGCGTAGTGGTCACCCTCCGAGACGTCGCGGTAGAGGAGCTTGACGGAGAAGTCTCCGAGCTCCTCGCCCGCGTACCAGAGCATCCCCAGCCCGCCCTGCGAGCGGATCGACCCGCCCGGCTCGAGCGTGAACTTCCCGCTCGGCGCCTGGAACCAGTCGTACAGCGACGCCTCGGTGCCGTCGAAGATCGTGCGGTACCC
>JAQSXO010000471.1 GCA_029256625.1 Cellulosimicrobium sp.
GCACGCCGGCATCCTCGCGGACTCGCGCAAGGCCGACCACCTCGCGCAGCTCGACGAGCTCGGCATCGCGCCGTTCGAGCTCGTCGTCGTCAACCTCTATCCGTTCGCCGCCACCGTCGCGTCGGGTGCGGGGCCGGACGAGGTCGTCGAGCAGATCGACATCGGTGGACCCTCGATGGTCCGCGCGGCCGCGAAGAACCACCCGAGCGTCGCCGTCGTCGTCGACCCGGCCCGGTACGGGGACGTCGTGGCGGCCGTGCAGGCGGGCGGCTTCACCTACGCGCAGCGCAAGGCGCTCGCCGCCGCGGCGTTCGTGCACACCGCGACGTACGACGTCGCCGTCGCGTCGTGGATGGGCAACGTCGTGGCACCGACGGACGCGGTCGAGACCGACGGCGAGACCGTGAGCACCGGGTTCCCCGCCTGGATCGGCGCCACGTGGGACCGCGCCGACGTGCTGCGCTACGGCGAGAACCCGCACCAGCGTGCCGCGCTCTACACCAACGGCCACGGTGCGAGCGGCCTCGCCCAGGCGACGCAGCTCCACGGCAAGGCCATGAGCTACAACAACTACGTCGACGCCGACGCCGCCTGGCGCGCCGCGCACGACCACGACGCACCCGCCGTCGCGATCATCAAGCACGCCAACCCGTGCGGCATCGCCGTCGGCACCGACATCGCCGAGGCGCACGCCCGCGCCCACGCGACCGACCCGGTCTCGGCCTACGGCGGCGTCATCGCGGCGAACCGCGTCGTCACCCGGGCGGCGGCAGAGCAGATCGCACCCGTCTTCACCGAGGTCGTCGTCGCCCCGGGCTTCGAGCCCGAGGCGCTGGAGGTCCTCCAGGCGAAGAAGAACATCCGCCTCCTCGTCGTCGACACCCCGCCGACGACGTCCGTCGAGACCCGCCCGGTGAGCGGCGGGCTGCTCGTGCAGAGCACCGACCGGGTCGACGCCGTCGTGACGGACGCCGACGGGAACGTCACCGGCGGGGACGACCCGCAGCACTGGAACCTCGTCACCGGCGAGGCCGCCGACGACGCGACGATCGCCGACCTCGCGTTCGCGTGGCGCGCGATCCGGGCCGCGAAGTCCAACGCGATCCTCCTCGCGAACGACGGCGCAGCCGTCGGCGTCGGGATGGGTCAGGTCAACCGCGTCGACTCGTGCCGCCTCGCGGTCGAGCGCGCCAACACCCTCGCCGAGGGCGAGGAGCGGGCACGCGGCGCCGTCGCGGCGTCCGACGCGTTCTTCCCGTTCGCCGACGGCCTCCAGATCCTGCTCGACGCGGGCGTGCGCGCCGTCGTCGCCCCGGGAGGGTCGATCCGCGACGCCGAGGTGATCGAGGCGGCGCAGGCGGCGGGAGTGACGATGTACTTCACGGGGACGCGCCACTTCGCGCACTGACACGACCCTCGCTCGACGGCTCCGCCGGTCCTCGGACCGGTGGAGCCGTCGCGCACCGGGCGTCAGACCAGGGCGTCGCGCAGGCGGCGGGTCGGGTCGAGCGCGACGTCCAGGTCGACGCGCAGGCGGCCGGTGCGGTTCATGGCCTTGCGGACGGGGCCGACGTCGCGCGGCGAGTCGACCAGGAGGACCGCCCGGACCTCGGCGACGCGACCGTCCGGGCCGTCGTCCGTCGTCGGGCTGCCGTCCGGTCCCGGGGCGAGGTAGAAGGCGGCCCAGCCGTCGTGGGTCGTGGCCGACGGGTCGCCGCGGAAGAGCACGTCGTCGCCGTCGGCGGGCACCCCGAACAGTGCGAGGTCGTGGCCGAGCTGCTGGGAGAACACGTAGGGAGCGTGCGCCGGGCCCGCGTCGTCGTCGCCGAGGATCGCGGCGGCCGTCGCGTCGGGGTCGTGGAGCGCGGCCGACCAGTGCCCTCCGGGGACGGCGCCGAGCACGGGGTGCTCGCGCGTCGCGCAGTCGCCCACGGCCCAGAGCCCGTCCAGGCCCGGCACCGCGCCGGTGGCGTCCACGGGGATGCCGCCGCGCGGGTCGCGCGGGACCGCGCCGTCGAGCCAGTCCGTCGCGGGACGAGCGCCCACGGCGGCCAGCACCACGTCGGCCCGCAGCTCGCGTCCGTCGACGAGCCGGACGCCGTCGGGCCGGACCTCCGCGACGGCCGCACCGGTGACGAGGTCGGCGCCCGCCGCGGCGTACCAGGGCGCGAGGTGCACCCCGACCACCGGTCCGAGCTGGCGGCGCAGCGGCGCGTCCGCGGCCTCGACGACGGTGACGCGCGCGCCCGCACCCGTCGCGACCCCGGCCAGCTCGGCGCCGATCCAGCCGGCGCCGACGATCACGAGGCGGAGCCCCGGTCGCAGCGCGCCGCGCAGGGCCTCCGCGTCCTGCGCGGTGTGCAGCAGGCGGGCGTCGTCCCATCCACCGGGCCGGACCGGCGTGGAGCCGACCGCGAGCACGACGGCGTCGGCGACGAGGCGTTCACCCGAGCGGGTCGTGACCTCCCACGCGCCACCCGCTGCGGGGCGGCGGTCCAGCCGCACGGCGGGGTCGGCGAGGTGGACGTCGTCCGCGAGCCCGTCGACGTCCACGCCGAGGTCGTCGGCGAGCCACGCCGGGCTCGGTCGGGTCAGCAGCTCCTTCGACAGCGGCGGCCGGTCGTACGGGGGAACGCCCTCCGCTCCGAGGAGCGTGATCCGTCCCGCGTACCCGCGGCGCCGCAGCGCGCCGACGGTCTGGGCGCCGGCGAGCCCCGCGCCCACGACGAGGACGGACGCGGGCGGGTCCGCGACCGCCGCCGGACGGGCCGTGCGGTGCGCGGGGGGAGAGGGGAGGACCGGCGGCTCGGCGGACGACATGCACGTCACGCTAGGCCACGACGGTAGGCTTCCGGGCGTGGAAGGTGCAGCAGCGTGACCGACGTCACCGCCGGCGGGCGACCGGCCCGACGACGTGGCCCAGCCGCCCGTCCCGGAACCCCCGGCGAGCCTCGCCCCGTCCCGCCAGCCGGCGATGTGGCTCGTGCTCGCGGGCATCGCGGTCTCGACGCTCGTCGCGGTGCTGGTCGGTGCCCGCGCCGGCTGCTTCACGCTCGCCGGGCTGCTCGCCGTGGCCGGGGTGTGCCGCGCCGTCCTCCCCGGCCCGGGCGCGGTGGGGATCACGGTCCGCTCCCGCGGCCTGGACGTCCTCTTCTTCCTCGCGCCGGCCGTCGTCATGGCGTTCCTCGCGCTGACCCTGGACCAGGGCGAGATCTGACCTCCGCGGGTCTCGCGGCGTAGGAGACTGCTCCTGCACGGCAGACGACGACGGGCCCGGACCGCGATCGCGGTCCGGGCCCGTCGGGCGTCGGGCGTCAGGCCTTGGGGGCCTCGTCCGTTCCGGGGGTGTCGCGGGCGGTCGGGGCCTCGGGCCCGTCTGCCTCTACGACCTCGACGGCCTCCTCGACCGCGACGACGTCGCCGTTCTCGTCCGTGACGACGACCTCCTCCTCGACGACGGCGGCCGTCGCGCCGGCACCGGCGGCACCCGCGACGCCGGCCGTCGCGGCGTACGCGGCGGCGGCCTCGTCGTCGGCGTCGGTCAGCGAGACGATGCGGTCCTCGCCGAGCAGGTCGTCCTGCTTCGGGGCGAACGCGAAGGCGCGGTAGAACAGGCCCGCGATCGCGGCGCCGAGGAGCGGCGCGACCCAGAAGACCCACTGCTGCTTCCACAGGTCGCCGTCGCCCGCGAAGACGGCCGACGCCATCGAGCGGGCCGGGTTGATCGACGCGTTGGTGATCGGCGCGGCGACGAGGATGAGCGCGGTCAGGGTGAGGCCGATGACGACGGGCGCGTACTGGACGCTCGCGCGCTTGTCGGTGACGCCGAGGATCACGCCCACGAACACGGCGGTGACGATGGTCTCGACGAGCAGCGCCTGCACGAGGCCGAACTCCGTGCCGCCCTGCGACGCCGTCGCCAGCGAGGAGAAGCTGCCGTACCCGTTCGCGGTGGCGACGAACACGCCGCCGCGGCCGTCCTGCCCGAGGAGCTCGGGCAGCGAGGACGGGACGGTCGCGAGCAGCACGAGCCCCGCGAGGATCGCGCCCACGAGCTGGGCGACCCAGTACGGCAGGACGTCGCGCCACGCCGTGCGGCCACCGATCGCGGCGCCGAGCGTCACGGCGGGGTTGAAGTGGCCGCCCGACACGTTGCCCACGGCCGCGGCACCCGCGATCACCGCGATACCGCCGGCGAGGCCGACGGCCAGCGCGTTCTGCTGGCTGACGAACGTGTACAGCGCCACGCCCACGATCGCGAGCACGAGGAAGAACGTGCCGAAGACCTCGGCGCCGAGGCGCGCGAGGAGGCTGGGCTGGACGACGGCGACGGCCTCGGTCGGCGCGAGGCGCGGGTCGTCGACGGTGCCCTCCGGTGCGCCGGGAGCGGTGGTGTCCTGGGACATGATCATCCTGTCTGGTTCGGTGGGTACGTCGGGCAGTCCCGCCGGCCGCCACGGTGCGGCACCGGGGGCGGTCGGGACGACGGCACGATGCCTGACCGAGTGCCCGGCCATTCCGGCATCTGGGGGCATCTTGCCACCACCGCCCGGGAGAAGTGTGGAAATCGGCGGTGCTGCACCTGAGAACGGACGTGTCGTCTCATGATGCGGTCGGCCGGGAGGGGCGGCGAAAGTATCTTGACGTCGAGAAGTCGAGTACCCTGGACCGCGGTCAGCAACGCCCCTGTGTGCGACGGACCGGGCCCCACGGGCCGCACGGTCGCCGTCCGGCTCCCGGGGGCACCAGTCCCCGACAGTTGGAGCGATCTGCGCATGGGCAAGATCAAGGTCGTCAACCCGGTCGTCGAGCTCGACGGCGACGAGATGACGCGCATCATCTGGCAGTTCATCAAGGACCGCCTCATCCACCCGTACCTCGACGTGGACCTCAAGTACTACGACCTGTCGATCCAGAACCGCGACGCGACGGACGACCAGGTCACGATCGACGCCGCCCACGCGATCAAGCAGTACAACGTGGGCGTCAAGTGCGCGACGATCACGCCCGACGAGGCGCGCGTCGAGGAGTTCGGCCTCAAGAAGATGTGGGTCTCGCCCAACGGCACGATCCGCAACATCCTCGGCGGCGTCGTCTTCCGCGAGCCGATCATCATCTCGAACATCCCGCGCCTCGTGCCCGGCTGGAACAAGCCGATCATCATCGGCCGTCACGCCCACGGCGACCAGTACAAGTCGACGAACTTCAAGGTCCCGGGCCCCGGCAAGATCACGATGACGTTCGAGCCGGCCGACGGCTCCGAGCCGCAGAAGTTCGAGGTCGTGACCATGCCCGAGGAGGGCGGCGTCGCGATGGGCATGTACAACTTCAACGAGTCGATCCGCGACTTCGCGCGCGCCTCGTTCGCGTACGGCCTCCAGCGCGAGTACCCCGTGTACCTCTCGACGAAGAACACGATCCTCAAGGCCTACGACGGCGCCTTCAAGGACATCTTCCAGGAGGTGTTCGACGCCGAGTTCGCCGAGGCGTTCGCCGCGAAGGGCCTCACCTACGAGCACCGCCTCATCGACGACATGGTCGCCTCGGCCATGAAGTGGGAGGGCGGCTACGTCTGGGCCTGCAAGAACTACGACGGCGACGTCCAGTCCGACACCGTCGCGCAGGGCTTCGGCTCGCTCGGCCTCATGACGTCCGTCCTCATGACCCC
>JAQSXO010000472.1 GCA_029256625.1 Cellulosimicrobium sp.
CCGACCGTGCCGACGAGGTACGGGTCCTCGCCGATGGTCTCCTCGGTGCGGCCCCAGCGGTGGTCGCGCGCCACGTCGAGCACGGGCGCGAGCCCCTGGTGCACGCCCGCGGCCCGCATGCTCGCGCCGATGCGCGCGGCCATCGCCTCGACGAGCTCAGGGTCGAAGCTCGCGCCCCAGGACAACGGGACGGGGTAGGCGGTCGCGCGCCACGCGGCGAACCCGGCGAGGCACTCCTCGTGCACCTGGGCGGGGATGCCGAAGCGGCTGGCGGCGACGAGGTCGCGCTGCGACCGCTGCAGCGAGCGGGCCCCGGCCTCGGGGCTGACCGGCACCGTGCCGTAGGGGCGCGTGAGCTGACCGAGCCCGTGCTCGATGACGGACTCCCACGTGGGGACGTGGCCCGTCATGTCGGCCTGGTGCGGCGCGACGCCCCCGCCGGAGGCGTCCGCGCCGACCCACACGCCGACGAGCTGGGCGAGCTTCTCCTCGAGCGTCATCGCTGCGGCGAGCGCCCGGGCGCGCTCGGCGGCGCCCCGCCGCACGTCGCGCCACGGCTCCGTGGTCGTGGCCTCCTGCCGCTCGGGGGCGGCCGGGGTCGTCTGCGTCGTCAATCGTGGTCCTCGGGTCGGTCACGTCGTCGTGCCTCGCCCGGTGGCCCGGGCGTCCACGGCATCGTGGCTTCGAAAGTATCGGTAACGGTTCCGATACCCGTTGGTCCGGGACGCTAGACCGACGACCGACGCGTCGTCAAGCGAGACTCGGGTCACAGTTCGGTGACGACGGCGCGCGGCGACCGGCCCGCCAGGAAGCCTGGGATACCAGCGAGATCACCCGTCTCGGCCACGGACGACCGCCGCGCACAAGTGCTACGGTTCGACTCGAAAGTTGCGACCAGCACGAGGAGCGCCATGCCAGCGCAGGACCGAGGTGCCGCCACGGGTGGCCCCGCGACCATCGCGTCCATCGCCGCGGAGGCCGGCGTGTCCGTGCCCACGGTGTCCAAGGTGCTCAACGGCCGGCCCGACGTCGCGGCGGCCACCCGGGCGCGCGTCGAGGCCGCGCTCGAACGGCACCAGTACCGGCGTCGCCGGTCGGCTCCCGCGACGCCGACCCCCCTGCTCGACCTCGTGTTCCACCAGCTCGACTCCGCGTGGTCGATCGAGATCATCCGGGGCGTCGAGGAGGCGGCGGCCGCCGCCAAGGTGGGCGTGGTGCTCTCCGAGCTCGGCGGCGAGCACCGGCCGCCCCAGGACTGGCTCGACGGCGTCCTCGCGCGCCGCCCGCTCGGGGTCCTCCTCGTCCTGTCGAGCCTCGACCAGTCCCAGCGGCACCAGCTCGAGTCCCGCTCCATCCCGTTCGTCGTGGTCGACACCGAGGGCGAGCAGCCCGCGGGCGTGCCGACGGTCGGGTCCAACAACTGGAGCGGCGGCCTCTCCGCGACGCGCCACCTCCTGGGCCTCGGCCACCGTCGCGTCGCGATCATCTCGGGACCCTCGGACGTGCTGTGCAGCCGTGCCCGCATCGACGGCTACCGCAGCGCGCACGACGAGGCGGGGATCGTCGTCGACCCCGGGCTCGTGCGCTACGGCGACTTCTACGTGGACGGCGGGTACGAGCACGGCAAGGCCCTGCTCTCGCTCCCCGACCGTCCGACGGCGATCTTCGCCGGGTCGGACATGCAGGCGCTCGGCGTCCTGCGGGCCGCGCGCGAGCTCGGCCTGCGGATCCCCGAAGACCTGTCGGTCGTCGGCTACGACGACCTGCCGCTCGCCGGCTGGATCGGCCCGGAGCTGACCACCGTGCACCAGCCGCTGCACGAGATGGCGGGGACGGCGACGCGCATGCTGCTCGACCTCGCGCGGGGCGGTCAGCCGATGAACCAGCGCCTCGACCTCGCGACCGAGCTCGTCGTGCGCGAGAGCACGGCGCCGCCGCAGACCTGACGCTCCACCCTCACCCGCACGGCCTGTCACCGCTGTCGCGTTTGTCCCACAATGTAAAACGTTATCGATAACGATTGCCACAGCCTCGCCGTGTGACTAGCGTCACTCGCGCACGTTGTTCGCGCTGGTGGGCCAACGGAGGTCCACCCCGGGAGGAAGAGGATCGACGATGACCCGAGCACTACCCTTGCGCAGCACGAACGGCAGGAGGTCGGCCGCCCTGGGCGCCCTCCTCGCCGTGCTCATCACGACCGGCGTCGGTGTGGGCTCCGCCCAGGCGGCCGGCTCCACCCTCGAGGCCGCGGCCGCCGAGTCCGGTCGCTACTTCGGCACCGCCCTCGCGGCCGGCAGGCTGTCCGACTCGACGTACTCGACCATCGCGAACCGCGAGTTCGACATGATCACGGCCGAGAACGAGATGAAGATGGACGCGACGGAGCCGTCGCAGAACAGCTTCAACTACTCCCAGGGCGACCAGATCGTCAGCTGGGCGGCGAGCCGTGGCAAGCAGGTCCGCGGGCACGCCCTCGCGTGGCACTCGCAGCAGCCGGGCTGGATGCAGAACATGTCGGGCTCCGCGCTCCGCCAGGCGATGCTCAACCACGTGACGCAGGTCGCGACGCACTACCGGGGCAAGATCTACGCGTGGGACGTCGTGAACGAGGCGTTCGCCGACGGCGGCTCGGGCGCGCGCCGGGACTCGAACCTGCAGCGCACCGGCAACGACTGGATCGAGGCGGCGTTCCGCGCGGCCCGCGCCGCCGACCCCGGCGCCAAGCTCTGCTACAACGACTACAACACCGACAACTGGAGCCACGCGAAGACGCAGGCCGTCTACTCCATGGTCCGCGACTTCAAGGCGCGGGGCGTGCCGATCGACTGCGTCGGCTTCCAGGCCCACTTCAACTCGGGCAACCCGGTGCCGAGCAACTACCACACCACGCTCCAGAGCTTCGCCGACCTGGGCGTCGACGTGCAGATCACCGAGCTCGACATCGAGGGCTCCGGCTC
>JAQSXO010000473.1 GCA_029256625.1 Cellulosimicrobium sp.
GATCCGGCTCGCGTACATCTACCAGGTGGACGCGGCCGAGCCGGTCGGGGACTCGCGGATCCTGCTCGACGACGCGGCGTTCGTCAACGCGCGCGAGCCGCTCGCGCAGGTCTTCCAGCCCGTCGACGGTGCCGCGTCCGCGGACGACGACGTGCTCGTCGTGGCGAACCACTTCAAGTCGAAGGGTGACGGCACCCCCGTCCTGCCCGGCGACACCGACCAGGGCGACGGGCAGGGCTGGTACAACGCCTCGCGCGTCGCGCAGGCGACGGCGCTCGTCGGCTTCGCGGCGGACGTCGCGGCGGACGCGGGGACGGACAAGGTCCTCCTCGCGGGCGACTTCAACTCCTACGACCAGGAGGACCCGCTCCAGGTGCTCAAGGACGCCGGCTACGCCGACCTCGGCGCGACGACCGGTGAGCACACGTACCTGTTCGACGGGTACGTCGGCTCGCTTGACCACGTCTTCGCCTCGGCCGGCGCGGCGAGCGCCGTCACCGGTACGGACGTGTGGAACATCAACTCCGTCGAGCCCATCGCCAACGAGTACAGCCGGTACAACTACAACGCGTCGATCCTCTACGACACGACGCCGTTCCGGTCCTCCGACCACGACCCGGTGCTCGTCGGCCTCCAGCTGGGCGACGCCGGGCCGGGCACCACGCAGCTCGACCTGCTGGCGATCAACGACTTCCACGGTCGCATCGACGCCAACACCGTGAAGTTCGCGGGCACGATCGAGCAGCTGCGCGCGGCGAACCCCGACGGGACGGCCTTCGTCTCCGCGGGCGACAACATCGGCGCGTCGCTGTTCGCGTCGGCGCTCCAGGAGGACCAGCCCACGATCGACGTGCTGAACGCGCTCGACCTGGCGGCGTCCGCCGTCGGCAACCACGAGTTCGACCAGGGCTTCGCGGACCTCACCGGTCGCGTGAGCGACGAGGCCGACTGGGCCTACCTGGGTGCGAACGTCTACGACAAGGGCACGACCAACCCGGCCCTGCCCGAGTACCAGGTCGTCGAGATCGACGGTCTCGACGTCGGCTTCGTCGGCGTCGTCACCGAGGAGACCCCGACGCTCGTCACGCCGTCGGGCATCGCGGACCTCGACTTCGGCGACCCGGTCGAGGCGCTCAACCGCGTCACCGCCCAGCTCCAGGACGGCGACCCGGCGAACGGCGAGGCCGACGTGGTCGTGGGCCTCGTCCACGAGGGCGCGTCCGCGGGCACGCCCGACGGCGCGACGCTCGAGGAGGAGGTCGCCGCGGGCGGCGCCTTCGCGGACATCGTCAACGAGACCGACGCGCGCGTCGCGGCGATCTTCACGGGCCACACCCACAAGCAGTACGCGTGGGACGCGCCCGTGCCGGGCGTCCCGGGCAAGACCCGCCCGATCGTCCAGACCGGCAACTACGGCGAGTTCATCGGGCACGTGTCGCTCACCGTGGACACCACGACCCACGAGGTCACGGCGTACACGGCGCAGAACGTCGCGCGCACGACGACGGACGACGCGACCCTCGTCGCGACGTACCCGCGCGTCGCGGAGGTCAAGACCATCGTCGACGCGGCGCTCAAGCAGGCCGACATCATCGGTGCGCAGCCGGTGGGCGAGGTCACCGCCGACATCACGACGGCGTTCGCGGGCGGCTCCTACACCGGTCCCGGCGGGACGTACGTGGGCTCGGGCCCTCTGCCGACCACGGGGCGCGACGACCGCGCCTCCGAGTCGACGCTGGGCAACCTCGTCGCCGACTCGCTGCTCGCCACGCTGTCCGACCCGGCGCGCGGCGGTGCGGACATCGGCGTCGTCAACCCGGGCGGGCTCCGCAACGAGCTCTTCCACAACGGCGACGGCGTCATCACCTACGCCGAGGCCAACGCGGTGCTGCCGTTCGTCAACAACCTGTGGACCGTGACCCTCACGGGCGAGCAGGTCGTCGAGATGCTCGAGCAGCAGTGGCAGACGAACCTGGACGGTACGCGCCCGTCGCGTCCGTACCTCGCCCTGGGGCTCTCGGACAACGTGTCGTGGACGGCGGCCACCGCCGACCCGCTCGCGGCCCCGGGGAGCAACGTCTCGTCGGTGACGATCAACGGTGAGCCGATCGACCTCGCGGGCGAGTACCGCGTGGCGACGTTCTCCTTCCTCGCCACGGGCGGCGACAACTTCCGCGTGTTCACCGACGGCACGGACCCGCGCGACTCCGGTCTGGTCGACCGGGACGCGTGGATCGCGTACCTGAAGGAGAGCTCGCCCGTGTCGCCGTCGTTCGACCGCTCCCGTGTGGTGGTGGACGCTCTCCCCGGTCCCGTGGCCGCCGGCTCCGACGTGAGCGTGGGGCTCTCTGGCCTGGACCTCACGTCGCTCGGGTCGCCGGCGAACACCTCGGTGGACGGCTACCTCGTCGCCGCGGACGCCACGTTCGACCCGGCGAACCCGGGCACCCCGGTCGGCACCGCCTCGGTGACCGGCGGGGCGGCGACGCTGACGGCGACGGTCCCGGCCGGCGCCGCGGCGGGCGACTACGATCTCTGGGTCGTGGCCGAGCCGAGCGGCACGACCGCCCGGATCCCGGTGACCGTCGATGCCGCGGCCCCGACGGTGGTGCTCGAGAACCTCGAGGCCTCCGCACGCTGCATGGGCAAGTCCGTGCACGTGGCGGTCCGCGCCACCAACGGCGAGGACGTGCCGGTCGAGGTCGTCCTCGAGACGCCGTACGGCTCCAAGCGGTTCCCGAACCTCCAGCCGGGCAAGAACGCGTACCAGTCGTTCAACACCCGGGCCACGTCGGTCGAGGGCGGGACGGTCACCGTCACCGCGACGCTCGACGGCGTGACGCAGGAGTACGAGGTCCCGTTCGAGGGCCAGAACTGCGGCTGACGCCTCGCTGACGCCGTGCGGAGCCGCCCACCAGGCGGCACCGCGTCCCGCGACCCG
>JAQSXO010000474.1 GCA_029256625.1 Cellulosimicrobium sp.
GCCCGAGCGTCCCCGCGACGAGCAGCCCCTGCCCGACCACGCGGGGCGCGGGCGAGAGGAGCGCGAGCGCGCCGAGCCCGAGCGCGGCGGGTGCGAGGTAGGCGACCGGGCGCCGCACGGCGACGGCGCGTTCCAGGGTGACGAGCGTGCCGACGAACCCGAGCACCATGAGCAGGCCGTGCGCGTCCTGGACCCGCTCGGCGGGGACCGGCGACGGAAGACCGAGCAGGGCGAGGCCGGTCGCGAGCCCCGTGAGCAGCGCGACCCCGGCGGGCAGCACGAGGAGCGCGCGGAACGGCGTCCGGCTCGTCACTCCGCGAGGGTTTTCCACGGTCCTGACCGTAGGAATCCGGCGGTACGCCCGGACAGGGCCGAAGGTCCCACCCGCGCGCTCCGGTCACGTGGGCTGGGTCACGCCGGGTCAGGCGGGGTGGGTCGTGCCGCGTCTCACTCGCGTGCCCGGACGAGGTCGCGCACCGCGGGGCCGACCGTCTCGCCGTACGCGCGCAGGGTCTCGTCCTTGGCGTCGTGCTGGAGGTAGACGGCGAACTGGTCGACGCCGAGCGCGGCGAGCTCGCGCAGCCGCTCGACGTGCCGCTCGGCCGGCCCGACGAGGCAGAACCGGTCGACGATCTCGTCCGTGACGAACGCGGTGTGCGTGTTGCCCGCGCGCCCGTGCTCGTTGTAGTCGTAGCCCTGGCGCCCTGCGACGAAGTCGGTGAGAGCGTGCGGGATCGTCACGCCCGCACCCGCCTCCGACCCCCCGGGCCCGTACCGCGCGACGATCTCCGCGACGTGGTTGCCGACCATCCCGCCGAACCAGCGGCACTGGTCGTAGGCGTGCGCGAGCGCGCGGCGCCCCGCCTCGGCGTCCGACGGCGCGTGGTCGGTCACGTACGCGGGCGCGGCGACACAGATGCGCACAGCGTCCGGGTCCCGGCCCGCGCGCTCGGCCGCGGTGCGCACCGCGGCGACGGACCACGCGACGACGTCGGGGTCGGCGAGCTGGAGGATGAAGCCGTCGCCCACCTCGCCCGTGAGGGCGAGCGCCTTCGGCCCGTACGCCGCGACCCACACCGGCAAGCGCGAGTCGGGGTTCCACGGCAGGCGCAGCGTCGAGCCGCGGTACTCGACGGCCTCCCCCGACGCGAGGCCGCGGATCACGCCGATCGCCTCGCGGAGCTCGGCGAGCGTGACGGGCCGCCCGTTGATGACGCGCACCGCGGAGTCGCCGCGGCCGATGCCGCAGATCGTCCGGTTGCCGAACATCTCGTTGAGGGTCGCGAAGAGCGAGGCGGTGACCGTCACGTCGCGCGTCGCGGGATTGGTGACCATCGGTCCGACCGTGACCCGGTGGGTCGCGGCGAGGATCTGGGAGTAGACGACGAACGGCTCCTCCCACAGCAGGTGCGAGTCGAACGTCCACACGTGGGAGAAGCCGTACGTCTCCGCCTGCCGCGCGAGGTCGACGACCCGCCACGCGGGCGGGTCGTTCTGCAGCACCACCCCGAGGTCCATGCTCACCTCCGATCCGGACCCGCGCTCAGCGCAGGTACGCCGACAACCCGCGGCGCAGGAACCGCCCGTGGCCGGGGCTGCCGTGGTACGTGCCGTCCTCGACGACCACGCGCCCGCGCGACATGACGACGTCCACGTGCCCGTCGACCTCGAACCCCTCCCACGCGGAGTGGTCCATGTTCATGTGGTGCGTCTTCCCCGTCCCGATCGACGTGCGCCCCGCGGGGTCGTAGACGACGACGTCGGCGTCCGCGCCCGGGGCGAGCACGCCCTTGCGGCCGTCGAGCCCGAACATGCGGGCCGGCGTCGTGCAGCACAGCTCGACCCAGCGTTCGCGCGTGATGCGCCCGTCGACGACGCCCTGATACAGCAGGTCGAGACGGTGCTCGACCCCGCCGATCCCGTTGGGGATCTTGGAGAAGTCGCCGCGCCCGAGCTCCTTCTGCTCCTTCATGCAGAACGGGCAGTGGTCGGTGCTCACGACCGACAGGTCGCCCGTGCGCAGGTACCGCCACAGCTCGTCCTGGTGCCCCTCGGCGCGCGACCGCAGCGGCGTCGAGCACACCCACTTGGCACCCTCGAAGTCGTCCCACTCGTCGCTGCGCGCGGCGAGCTGCTCCTCCAGAGACAGGTAGAGGTACTGCGGGCACGTCTCGCCGAACACGTTGTGCCCCTCGTCGCGCGCCTGCGCGAGCGTCGCGACGGCCTGCTTCGCGGACATGTGCACGACGTACAGCGGCGCGCCGGTCAGGCGCGCGAGCATGATCGCGCGGTGCGTCGCCTCCTCCTCGGTCTCCCACGGTCGGCTCGTGCCGTGGAAGTACGGCGCGGTGTCGCCCCGGTCGAGCGCCTCGCGCACGAGGACGTCGATCGCGATGCCGTTCTCGGCGTGCATCATGATCACCGACCCGTTGTCGCGCGCCTTGCGCATCGCGCGCAGGATCTGCCCGTCGTCGCTGTAGAACACTCCCGGGTAGGCCATGAAGAGCTTGAAGCTCGTGATGCCCTCGCTGACGAGCTCGTCCATGGCCTTGAGCGAGTCGTCGTCGACGCCGCCGAGGATCTGGTGGAACCCGTAGTCGATCGCGCACCGCCCGTCCGCCTTCGCGTGCCACGCGGCGAGCCCGTCCTGGACGCGCTCGCCGGTGCGCTGGACGGCGAAGTCGACGATCGTCGTCGTGCCGCCCCACGCCGCGGCGCGCGTCCCGGTCTCGAACGTGTCCGACGCGTTCGTCCCACCGAACGGCAGCTCCATGTGCGTGTGGCAGTCGACGGCGCCCGGGATGACGTACTTTCCCGTCGCGTCGATCACACGCTCGGCGGTCGCGGCGAGGTCGGCGCCCAGGCTCGTGTCCCCCGGCCGCAGCAGCGCGGCGACCTGCTCGCCGTCGACCAGCACGTCGGCGGGCGTCGAGCCCGTGGG
>JAQSXO010000475.1 GCA_029256625.1 Cellulosimicrobium sp.
GCCCGAGCATCGCGGCCCCGGGCTCCGCGAGCCCGGCACCCGCGAGGGCCGAGGACGCGCGCTCGGTGAGCTCGGCGATGAGGGACTCCACGGCGTCGCGCGCTCCCGTCTCGACGAGCACGGCGCGCAGGTCCTCGACCGTGCGCGCGTCGAGGTCCGGGTCGCCCAGGTGCGTGAGCAGGAGGTCGCGCTGCGCGGGCGTCGCCGCGGCGAGGGCCCGCACCACGAGCACGGTGCGCTTGCCCTCGCGGAGGTCGTCGCCGGCGGGCTTGCCGGTGACCTGCGCGTCGCCGAACACGCCGAGCACGTCGTCGCGCAGCTGGAACGCCTCGCCCACGGGCAGCCCGAACGCGGCCGTCGCGGCGACCGCGGCGTCGTCCGCCCCGGCGAGCGCGGCCCCGAGCGCGATGGGGTGCTCGACGCTGTAGCGCGCGGACTTGGACCGGATCACGGCCCGCGCCCGCTCCTCGTCCACGGCGGGGTCGTCGCCCCACGGGAGGACCTGCGCCTGGACGTCGAGGTACTGCCCCACGATGACCTCGGTCTGCATGCGCCCGAACACGCCGCGCGTGCTCGCGGCGACGTCCGCCGGGAGGGCGTCGAGCGCGTCGCCCAGCTCGCGGTGGCTCGCGATGAGCGCGAGGTCGCCGAGCAGGATCGCCGCGTTCTCGCCGTAGCGGTCGGCGTCGCCCGACCAGCCGAGCGCGCGGTGCCGGGCCCCGAACGCGCGGTGCGCGGTCGGGTGCCCCCGCCGCGTGTCGGACGAGTCCATGACGTCGTCGTGGAACAGCGCCGCGGCCTGGAAGAGCTCGAGCGCCGCGCCGGCGCGCAGCGCGACCGCGCGGTAGGGGCCGTCCGGGTCGCCGCCGTGCGCGCGCCAGGACCAGTAGCAGAACGCGGCCCGCAGCCGCTTGCCCCCGGCCAGGAGCTCCTCCGTGGCGTCCGCCAACGGGTCCGCGTCCGGATGGGTCGAGGACAGCTCCTCGCGCAGCGCCGCGGTCGAGACGCGCAGCGCCTCGTCGACTCCGGCCCGGACGCCTTCCCGGTCGACGAGGGCGCTCGGGCTCGGCTCGGTGGCGCCCGAGGACGTCTCCGGGCCGGAAGGCAGGGGCGAGGTCGGCAGCGACGGGTTCGGCACGGGGGCAGCCTATGCGGTGCGGCCGCCCCGAGGCGTCGTACCAGGGTCGGACGCAGGGTCGGACGCGTCAGCCCGCGGCGACCTGCCCGCTGATCGTCACCAGGCGTTCGGTCTCGTCGTCGAACACCCCGACGGCGACCGACTCGGTGGGCGACTCCGGCGTCGCCGTGCGGACGAACGTCGTGAGGGACGTCAGCGCGCTGGGGACGCTCGACGGCGACACCGCGAAGCCCGCGGCGCCGAGCGCGTCGGTGTAGTGGGCGGTGAGCGTCTCGACCGGGTCGTCGGACCGCAGGTTCAGCGTGACCTCGACGAGCGCGCCGTCCTCGGACGGCCGCGCCGAGCTCGCGAGCACGCGCGCACCCGGCGGGACCGTGAGGAGGGTGGCGGGGAAGCCCTCGACGAGGTCCCCGACCGCGGACGCGGCGTCGTAGTCCGGCAGCGGGGTCCCGGGCGTGCCGGGCGACTCCTCCGCGGCAGAGTCCTGCCCGTCGCGGGCCCCGGCGGCACCCTGGACGTCGACCGGCCCCGCCTGGCAGCCCGCGAGCGTCGTGCCCAGCAGCGTCACGGCGAGGACGACGACCGCCCGGCGCGCCGGCGGGTCCGCTCGCCGGCTGCGGGCTCGGGTTCGTGGTGGCACGCGCACACCGTAGTCACCCGAGCGTCCGCGAGCCACCATCGATGTCGTGGGTGGACCACAAGGCCCGCGACGCGGCGGCGTCGGACCTCGGGCGTCCACAGGCGGACGCCCGCTCCCCGCGCCGCGGCCCCGGACGGGCTGGGATGGGCCCATGACCACCCTGATCCGGGCCCACGGCCCTCGCGACCTCCTCGCCTACGTCCCGTACCGGCTCGGCTACCGGCCCCGGGACAGCGTCGTCCTCGTCGGGCTCCGGCCCCCTCGAGGCCGGGTCGGGCTCGTCGTGCGGGTCGACGTCGGCGACGTCGCCGACCTCGAGCACGGCCCGCAGCTCGCCCGGTCCGTCGTCGGCCACCTGGCCGCCGACGGCGCGCAGCGGGTCGTCCTCGTCGTGTACACCGACGAGCCGCTGCGTCCCGGCTGCGCCGAGGCCGCCCGTGCGAGGGCCGCGGTCGAGCACTGCCGCGAGGCCGCCGAGCCCGACCTCGGACCGGCCGACGTCTGGGTCGTGTCGACGAGCGGCTGGTACGCGCTCGACTGCGCCGAGGCCGAGTGCTGCCCGCCCGGCGGGCGCCCGCTGCGGGACCTCGAGTCGAGCGAGGTGGGCGCGCACATGGTGCTCGCCGGGAACGCCCTCGCGGACACGCGCGAGGACGCGCTGCGGATCCCGCGCGCGCCTGCCGACGAGCGCCGGCGGGCCGCGCGAGCGGCGCGGCGGGTGCGGGACCGCGCCCGGGAGGTCGGCCTCTCCGCCCCCCACGAGGACCCGGGCGCCGCGGCCGTCGAGCGCCGTGTCGAGAGCCTGCGCGAGTGGCGTGCGGCGATCGCCCGCGCGGCGGCGCACGAGCGTGACCGCCCGGGCCACCGGACGTCCGCCGCGAGGACCGCGCCCGGGGGGCTGCCCCCGGCCACCGTCCTGGGCCGCATCGCCGCCGGGCTCGGGTCCGTCCCCGTGCGGGACGCCGTGCTCGTCTCGCTCGTGCCCGGCACGGGCGACCTCGCCGACCGGACGGTCCTCGGTGGGGACGTGGACGCCGGGACGGGCCGTGCGATCGCGTCGATCGTCGACCCGGTCGCTGGGCTCGCACCCGACCCGGACGTGACCGGTCCCGCCCGTGCCGTGCTCGAGGCGGTCGTGGCGCACGCGCCGCGCGGG
>JAQSXO010000476.1 GCA_029256625.1 Cellulosimicrobium sp.
ACGGCCACCGACACGACAGGAGGCGCGACGATGAGCGAGGTGGTCATCTACAACCTCGGCGGCAGCCAGGAGCTCGGCCGCGTGTCGTTGCGCCACGCGATCCGCATGCTGCACCGGCGGGTCGCCGAGGTGCTCGAGGCCGTCGAGGGCGAGACGTTCGGCCCGTACCAGCGGCCGCGCTCGGTCGCGCTCGTGCGGTACGTGCACGCGCGGTGGGTGTACGAGCGTCAGGGTCGCGTGCCGTACTCGCGCGCGGCGCTGCTGCGCCGCGACCGGTACCGCTGCGCGTACTGCGGCGGGACCGCGACGACCATGGACCACGTGGTCCCGCGCTGCCAGGGCGGGACCACGACGTGGCTCAACGCCGTCGCCGCGTGCGAGCCGTGCAACGCGGCCAAGGGCGGCCGCACCCCCGAGCAGGCGGGTCTGCAGATGCTCAGACGCCCGTTCGAGCCCGCGTTCCGCGACATCTACCCGTCGGCCCCTGCCCCGCGCAGACGCTGACGGGTCCCCGACCGGTCCCCCGGTCGGTCCCAGGCCGCCCGGCCGGTGGCGGTGACACCGGCCGGGCTTCCCCGCGCGGGCGCGCCCGCCTCCCGGGCACGACGCCGTCGAGCGTCCGCGACCGGGCGGCGCGCCCTCCCTCCCGGTAGAGCCGGTCCGCGTCTCGCACCCACCCCGGGTCCCGGACCGCGCGAGGGAGACCACGATGGCGAGGTTCCGGATCGGGACGTTCAACGTCGAGAACCTGTTCGAGCGCCCGCGCGCGATGGCGGGCCCCCTCACCGGCGGCAACCCGGTCCTCGCGGCGCACGCCCGGGTCAACGCGCTGATCGCCGAGGAGCAGTACGGGCCGGACGTGCGGGCCGAGATCCTGCAGCACCTGGAGACCCTCGGCCTGCTGCGCTCCGACTCCGCCGCGCTCGCGGTGCTGCGCCAGGTGCGGGGTCGGCTGGTGCGCCGCACCGGCTCGCAGGCGGCGGGCACCGCGCGCACCGAGGTCGTCGCCACCGGGCGCGGCGACTGGGTCGGCTGGGTCGACCTCGTCAAGGACCGGGTCGACGAGCTCGCCATGACGCACACCGCCCGCGTCGTCGCCGACGTCGACGCCGACCTGCTGGCCGTCGTCGAGGCGGAGAGCCGGGTCGCGCTCAAGCACTTCACGGACGCGGGGGTCGTCACGCGCGCCGGTCGCCCGGTCTACCCCCACGTCATGGTCATCGACGGCAACGACGACCGCGGGATCGACGTCGGGCTGCTCACGACCCGCCCGTACCGGATCGGCACCGTGCGCTCGCACGTCGACGACCGCGACTCGCGCGGGCGCCTCGTGTTCGGGCGCGACTGCCCGGAGTACGTCGTCGAGCTGCCCGGCGGCGGCACGCTCACCGTGCTGGTCAACCACTTCAAGTCCAAGGGCTACGGCACGCAGGCCGAGTCCGACGCGACCCGGCGCCGCCAGGCGACCCGCACCGCCGCGATCTACGCTGCGCTGCGCGCCCGCGGCGAGGAGAACGTCGTGGTCGTGGGCGACCTCAACGACACCCCGTCGTCCACCCCGCTGCGACCGCTGCTCGAGCGGACCGACCTGCGCGACGTGAGCGAGCACCCGGCGTTCAACGGCGACGGGAGGCCGGGCACGTACGGCAACGGGACCGCGAGCCAGAAGATCGACTACGTACTGCTGTCCCCCGCGCTGTTCGACCGCACCGTCGGCGGGTCGGTGTTCCGCATGGGCGTCTGGGGCGGCACGAAGGGGACGCTGTTCCCCCACTACGACACGATGACGTCGGCGACGCACGCCGCGTCCGACCACGCCGCGCTCTACGCGGACGTCGACCTCGCCTGAGGCACGACGTCGAAGGAGATCGCCCCGGAGACGACGAGGTCGGCGCGCGGCCGGGTCGACTCCACGAGCAGCGCGTTGCGCCCGTCGACCTCGTTCGCCCAGGCGGTCGCGGCCTCGACCGTGCGCCCGTGGCGCGTGTGCCGGTCGACGAGGCGCCGCTCGCGCTCGGCGCCGTCCGTGCCGCAGAACCACGCCTCGTCGAGCAGGTCGCGTACCCTCCCCCACGGCTCCTCGGGCACGAGGAGGTAGTTCCCCTCGACCACGACGACCGCGTGCGACGGCTCGACGGCGATCTCCCCGGCCACGGGTTCGTCGACCTCGCGGTGGAACGACGGCGCGTACACGGTGTGGTCCTGCTCCTCGCGCACGCGGCGCAGCAGGGCGACGAAGCCCGCGCCGTCGAACGTGTCGAGCGCGCCCTTGCGGTCGTGACGGCCCAGCCGGTCGAGCGTCGCGTTCGCGAGGTGGAACCCGTCCATCGGCAGGTGCACCGCCTCCGGTCCGAGCGCCTCCACGAGCCGGAGCGCGAGCGTCGTCTTGCCCGCGCCGGGGCTGCCCGCGATCCCGACGACGACGCGCGAGCCGGCCGAGCGCTCGCGGAGCGCACGAACGCGCGCGAGGAGCGCGCCCGTGTCCGCGACCTCGACGGACGGGCCCACGGTTCCGGGCACGAGGGCCACGGCATCCTTCTCGACGGTCATGCACCCAGTGTCCCGTGCCACGGCTCGCGGGTCGTAGTCCGGCGATGCCGGGACCGATGAGTCGGCGGCGCCGCGCGGGTCTCACCCCTCGACCCAGGAGCACGAGACCCAGGAGGACGGCATGGCCACGGTGGTCGCAGGAGCAGCGGTGTCGCTGGACGGCTACGTCCAGGACGCCGACGGGAGCATCGAGGCGCTGTACGCGGACTTCGAGGAGCTGGCGAGCAGCGCGTACCTACGGGGGCTCCAGGAGCGCACCGGCGCCGTCCTCATGGGCCGGCGCACGTACGACATGGCCCCGGACCCCGACGGCTACGCGGACGGCTACGAGTTCCAGGTGCCGATCTTCGTCGTCACCCACACGCCGCCGCCGGTCGCGCC
>JAQSXO010000035.1 GCA_029256625.1 Cellulosimicrobium sp.
TCGCTCGAGATCACCGGCGCCCCCGTGCGGCTCACCGGCACGGTGACGCTCTCGCCCGACGGCGACGGGACCGTCGAGCGCTACGCGGGCGAGGTGAAGGCCTCGGTGCCGCTGTTCGGCGGCGCGATCGAGGAGGCGGCCGCGGACGCCGTCCGCGCGGCGCTCGCGGCGGAGGAGTCCGCCGGCCGGGAGTGGCTCGCGCGCTGACGACGCCCCGGGCGTCGGACGCCCCGGGGAGCCGGTCTCGAACCGGTAACGATTTCCGCGAAACCCTACCGATCGGTTGGTCCGGAAACCCCTCTGACCTGCGCAAACGTCGGAGTGGGAGCGCGACCACACCCGATCCACGGTGGCCGCGGCTTGACACGGGTTCGGCCGGGAAAGCACGATCACCCCGTTGTGTGGAAGCGCTACCACATTGGAGGTGGGAGCGCTGCCACGACCCCGCCCCACCGACAAGGGAGTCACCGTGCTGAGCAGCACCCGTACGACCCGCCGGCCCCGCAAGGCGATCACCGCCGTCGCAGGCCTCGCGGCCATCACCCTCACCCTGACCGCGTGCTCGAGCGGCTCCGGCTCGAACGACGACGAGACGGGCTTCAACGACTTCGGCTACACCGACGAGCTCCTCGCCGCGTACACCGAGGAGCACCCGAACGTCACCGTCAAGCAGACCAAGGCGGCGAAGTCCGAGGACGCGCGCACCAACCTCACCACCAAGCTCGCCGCGGGCGGCGAGGGCCTGGCCGACATCGAGGCCATCGAGGTCGACTGGATCCCCGAGCTCGTGCAGTTCCCCGACCTCTTCACCGACCTGGCCGACCCCGAGCTCGACGGCCGCTGGCTGGACTGGAAGGTCCAGCAGGCCACGACGGCGGACGGCAAGCTCATCGGCTACGGCACCGACATCGGCCCGAGCGCGATCTGCTACCGCCAGGACCTCTTCGAGGCCGCCGGCCTGCCGACCGACCCCGCCGAGGTGGCGGACCTCCTCGGTGGCGAGGACGCGACCTGGGACGACTACTTCGCCGCGGGCAAGACCTTCGTCGCCGCGAGCGACGCGGCCTGGTACGACTCCGCCATGTCGATCTCGCAGGGCATGGTCAACCAGATCGACAACGCCTACGAGGAGTCCGACGGCACGCCCAAGGACCTCGCGACGAACCAGCCGATCATCGACATCTACAACACGGTCGTCGAGCAGTCCACGACCAACGAGCTCTCCGCGGGCCTCGAGCAGTGGACGCCCGACTGGGACGCCGCGTTCCAGAACAACGGCTTCGCGACGATGATCTGCCCGTCCTGGATGACCGGCCCCATCGAGGAGCGCGCCGGCGGCGTCACCGGCTGGAACGTCGCCGACGTCTTCCCCGGCGGCGGCCTCAACTGGGGCGGCTCGTTCCTCACGGTCCCGGCCTCCGGTCCGCACGCCGAGGCGGCCAAGGAGCTCGCCGCGTGGCTGACCGCGCCCGAGCAGCAGACCGTCGCGTTCTCGAACGCCGGCACGTTCCCGTCCCAGGTCGAGGTGCAGACCACGGACGAGGTGAAGTCGACCACCAACGACTTCTTCAACAACGCGCCCGTCGGTGAGATCTTCGCCGCCCGCGCGGCCGGCATCGACAGCGCACCGTTCAAGGGCGCGCACTACTTCGCGATCCACACGACGGTCCAGGACGGCATCAAGCGCGTGGACGTCGAGAAGACCGACGACGCCGCGTCCTCGTGGCAGAAGACGCTCCAGTCCTTCCAGGACCTGGGCCTGTGACCTGACGGGGTCGGGGCGGCACGACCTGCCGCCCCGGCCCCGCTCGCGTCCGCCCGCCGGGCGCTCCCGCCCGCAGCCGCCCCGGCAGCCACCCAGCAGCCACCCAGCAGCCCAGGAATCCCACATGGCCGTCCTCTCGCCCACCCAGCCCACGCCCGGGCTCAGCGGGCCGTCGCCGCGCACGCCGCGCCGCGTCGGCTTCTCCCAGCACCTGAGCCGCTGGGACGTCAAGGTCTCGCCCTACCTCTACATCTCGCCCTTCTTCATCCTGTTCGCGATCACGGGCCTCTTCCCGCTCGTGTACACCGCCGTGGTCTCGGTCTACGACTGGAACCTGCTCGGTGGGCAGGGCGACTTCGTCGGCCTGCAGAACTACACGGACGTCCTCGCGCAGCCCACGTTCTGGAAGTCGCTGCGCAACACGTTCTCGATCTTCGTGCTCTCGTCCGTGCCGCAGGTGATCGCCGCCATCGCGATCGCCGCGCTGCTCGACCAGAACCTGCGTGCCGCCACGTTCTGGCGCATGGGGGTCCTGCTCCCCTACGTCGTCGCCCCCGTCGCGGTGTCGATGATCTTCGGCCGCCTCTTCGCCGACCAGTACGGCCTCATCAACGAGCTCCTCGGCCTCGTCGGCATCGAGCCGATCCGGTGGCACGCGGACGCGCTCGCGAGCCACGTGGCCATCGCGTCGATGGTGAACTTCCGCTGGACGGGCTACAACGCGCTGATCTTCCTCGCCGCGATGCAGGCCGTGCCGCGCGAGCTGTACGAGGCCGCGATCATCGACGGCGCCGGCCGCGTTCGCCAGTTCTTCTCGGTGACCGTCCCCCAGATCCGCGCCACGATCATCTTCGTGGTCATCACGTCGACCATCGGTGGCCTGCAGATCTTCGACGAGCCCCGCATGTACGACGCGCAGGGCCTCGGCGGCGCCGACCGGCAGTGGATGACCACCGTGCTCTACCTCTACGACGTCGCGTGGGGCAACCAGAAGAACTTCGGCCGCGCGGCGGCGGTCGCCTGGTTGCTGTTCCTCCTCATCCTCGTCATCGGGATGATCAACTTCCTCGCGACCCGCCGGATCGCCACGTCGAGCGCGCGGCCACGGCCGCCACGGTCGGTGCGCCGCCAGAGCGAGGCGCGCAAGCGCCGCCGCGCCGAGGACGCCCTCTCCGCCCAGCGCTCGGCCGCAGGGACCGAGGCGTCCGTCCCGACCGCCGCCAGCCCGACCGACCGGAGGAAGCGATGAGCTCCGTCCCCGTCATCGCCCAGACCGCCGGCCCGGGCGCGGCCCGCGCCGCGTCCCGCCGCCGGAGCGCCGGGAAGAACGTCGGCGGCACGCAGCGCCGCCCGCGCTGGGTCACGTACACCATCCTCGGGATCGTCCTGCTGATCTCGGTGTTCCCGCTGTACTTCACCCTGATCCTGGGCTCCTCGACGCCCGAGGAGATCTCGCGGAGCGCGCTGCCGCAGCTCCTGCCGGACGCGAGCCTGTTCGACCGGTTCGCCGACGTCATGAACTCCGACGCGATCAACTTCTGGAAGGCCGCCTGGAACTCGGTGGTCGTCGCGGTCCTCACGTCGCTGTCCGTCGTGCTGTTCTCGACGCTCGCCGGCTTCTCGTTCGCCAAGCTCCGGTTCCGGGGACGCGGGCCGCTCCTCGTCTTCGTCATCGCGACGATGGCGGTCCCGACCCAGCTCGGCGTCATCCCGATGTACATCCTCATGTCGGACCTCGGGTGGATCGGCAAGCTCCAGGCCGTCATCGTGCCCGCGCTCGTCACCGCGTTCGGCGTCTTCTGGATGACGCAGTACCTCGGCGAGGCGCTCCCGTACGAGCTCATCGAGGCGGCCCGCGTCGACGGCGCGTCGATGTTCCGCACGTTCTGGTCGATCGCGCTCCCCGCGGCGCGCCCCGCGGCCGCGATGCTCGGTCTGTTCACGTTCGTGCAGCAGTGGACGAACTTCTTCTGGCCGTCGATCGTGCTCAACCAGAACAACCCGACGCTGCCGCTGGTCGTCCGGTCCCTCCAGGCGAACTTCTTCGTCGACTACTCGCTCGTCATGGCGGGGATCTTCCTCGTGACCCTGCCGCTGATCGTCATCTTCATCTTCACCGGCCGCCAGCTCGTGGCGGGCATCATGCAGGGCGCCGTCAAGGGCTGACGCCCGGCGCCCCCGCGCGGCGCCCGGCCGCGCACCGTCCCGGTGCGCGACGCCCGCGCGGCAGACCGTCGCGCGGGCGGGCCCACCGGCCCGCCCGCGCGCCAATCCTCGACCTCTCGAAGGACAATCGACCCATGACCAGCTTCGTCCCGTCCGCGCCCCTCCTCCCGAACCCGGCGACCGCGACCGGACGCGTCGAGATGCCCCCGGGCTTCCTCTGGGGCGCCGCGACCGCCGCGTTCCAGATCGAGGGCGCAGGGCACACCGACGGCCGCACGGACTCGGTGTGGGACGCGTTCGCCCGTGTCCCGGGCGCCGTCGTGAACGGTGACGACGGCCTGGTCGCGTGCGACCACTACCACCGGTACCGCGAGGACGTCGCGCTCATGCGCGAGCTCAACCTCGGCACGTACCGGTTCTCGACGTCGTGGGCGCGCGTCCGGCCCGACGGCGGCGCGCCCAACCCGGCGGGCATCGCCTTCTACGACCGCCTCGTCGACGAGCTGCTGGGCGCGGACATCCTGCCGTGGCTGACGCTGTACCACTGGGACCTCCCCCAGGCGCTCGAGGAGAAGGGCGGCTGGACCTCGCGCGACACGGCCTACCTCTTCGCCGAGTACGCCGTGACGATGCACGAGGCGCTCGGCGACCGCGTGGGCGTGTGGACGACGCTCAACGAGCCGTGGTGCTCGGCCTTCCTCGGCTACACGGCGGGCGTGCACGCGCCCGGCCGCCAGTCGCGCGAGGACGGCCTCGCCGCGGCGCACCACCTCCTGCTCGGCCACGGCCTCGCCGTCCAGGCGCTGCGCGAGCGCGCGCCGGAGGCGAACCTCGGCCTCACGCTGAACTTCACCGTCTCCGACCCCGTCGACCCGCAGGACCCGGCCGACGTCGACGCCGCGCGCCGCATCGACGGGCAGTTCAACCGGATCTTCCTCGACCCGGTCTTCCACGGCGAGTACCCCGCGGACGTCCTCGAGGACGTCGCGCCCTACGGGCTGCTCGACCACGTCAAGGACGGCGACCTCGAGATCATCTCGACGCCGATCGACACGCTCGGGGTCAACTACTACAACGGCGGCGCCGTCTCGGGGCACCCTCTGCCCGCGGCCGCGTCCGGCGGCGGGACGCGGCCCGAGGGCGTGCGCGACGAGCCCGCGGACGAGGCACCGGTCCGCACGACGTCCTCCCCGTACCCCGCCGCCGACGGCGTGCACGACCGCTCCCGCGGGCTGCCCCGCACGGACATGGGCTGGGAGGTCCAGCCCGAGGGACTGACGCGCCTGCTCACGCGCCTGCAGCGCGACTTCACCGGGCCGCGTGGCGTGGCGATGTACATCACGGAGAACGGTGCGGCCTACCCCGACCAGGTGGGCGAGGACGGCTCCGTGGACGACCAGGACCGGCTCGAGTTCATCGACGCGCACCTGCGCGCGACGCGCGACGCGATCGACGCGGGCGCGGACGTCCGTGGGTACTTCGCGTGGTCGCTCCTCGACAACTTCGAGTGGGCGCTCGGGTACACCAAGCGGTTCGGCATCGTCCGCGTCGACTACGAGACGCAGGAGCGCACGGTCAAGGCGAGCGGCGCCTGGTACGCGCAGGTCGCGCGCGACAACGCCGTGCCGGCGCGCGACACGGCCGGCGCGGACGCCGCCGCCGGGGAGTGACGACACGGTGAGCGGGGCGGTGCGGTCGGGCGAGCGCGCGCGGGATACTGTCCTGATGAACAGCCTGCGCTCCGCGCCGACCCTGGACGAGGTGGCCCAGACGGCGGGTGTCTCGCGCTCGACCGCGTCGCGCGCGATCAACGGCGGCCTGCGCGTGTCGCCCGAGGCCCAGGCCGCGGTCGACGCCGCCGTCGCCCAGCTCGGCTACACGCCCAACCGCGCGGCCCGCTCCCTCGTGACGCGCCGCACCGACTCGATCGCCCTCGTGGTCCCCGAGCCGGACGAGCGCATCCTTACCGACCCGTTCCTCGCGGGCACGATGCGCGGCGTCAGCGCGGCCCTCGGCGGCACGGACCTCCAGCTCGTCCTGCTGTTCGCGCGGCCCGACGAGCAGCCCGGCCGCATCGTGCGGTACCTGAGCAGCGGGCACGTCGACGGCGCGATCGTCGCGTCGCACCACCGCGACGACGAGCTCGAGGAGGCGCTGGTCGCGGCCCGGCTGCCCGCGGTGTTCGTCGGGCGGCCGTTCCGCCCGACGCCCGACCTCCTCTACGTCGACGTCGACAACGTCGAGGGCGGCCGCCTCGCGGCGCGCCGGCTCGTCGAGGCGGGCCGCCGTCGCATCGCGACGATCGCCGGCCCGCAGGACATGACGGCCGGCGTCGACCGGCTCACGGGCTGGCGCGAGGTGCTGCAGGGTGCCGGCCTGCCCGACGACGCGGTCGAGATCGGCGACTTCGCCGTCGCGGGCGGCGCCGCCGCGATGGAGCGCATCCTCGCGGCACACCCCGACGTCGACGGCCTGTTCGTCGCGTCGGACCTCATGGCGGAAGGGGCGCTGCGCGTCCTGGCGGCGCACGGGCGCGACGTGCCGCGAGACGTGTCCGTGGTCGGGTTCGACAACCTCGCGACCGCCGCCTCGACGGTGCCGCCGCTCACGACGGTCCAGAACCCGATGGTCGAGATGGTCCGGGGTGCGACGGACCTCCTGCTCGACCTCGTCGGCGGACGGGGGGACGAGATCGCGTCGCAGGTCCTCTCCCCCGAGCTCGTCGAGCGCGACTCGGTCTGACCTCCCGCCGTCGTGGCCCCGGGGCGCTACGACGGCGTGGGCGGGCACTCGTAGCCTGAGGTCGTGACCTCGTCCTCGGCACCCCCGACCACGCTCTCGCGCGCCGACGTGCTCACGGCGCGCTGGCGCGCCCAGCAGCTCGACCGGGCGCCCGACGCGGCCGACTCCCCCACCGACGTCGCCGTCCTCGACCTGGGCGTCCAGGACACCGGGCCCGACGGCGCGGCCTGGGGGCTCGCGGTGCGTGGCGCCCCGGCCGTGGCGCCGGGCAGCCTCGCGTCGGACCTCGCGCTCGCCTGGACGCTGCGCGGCGCGCCCCACGTCTACCGGCGCGCGGACCTGGGCGACGTCGCCGTCGCGACCGCCCCGCTCTCCGAGGCCGACGCCGCCAAGCGCGTCTACGACGCGAGCCGGCCCCTGCGTGCGGCAGGGATCGCCGTCCTGGACGCCCTGCGCACCGAGGCGCTGCTCGAGCGCGAGCTCGTCGTCGAGCCGACCGTCAAGGGGGACCTCTCGACGCGGCTGACGCAGCGCCTCCCCGAGCCGCACCTGCGCTGGTGCCGCCCCTGCGGCGCGACCCACAGCTACGAGCAGACGTTCCGCCTCGCGGCCCTGCAGGCCGGGCTCGAGCTCGAGCCGGGCACGTCGCCGCCCGTGCTGCGGCGGGCGCCCGGTCTCGAGCCGTCGCTCTACGGCCGGCTCGGGGGCGACGCCCCGCCGCGCCTCGACGTCGTGCGGGGCTACCTGCGCTTCTTCCCCGCCGCGAGCGTCCAGGACGTCGCGGGGTTCCTCGACGCGCCGGTCAAGGACGTGCGGGCCCACTGGCCCGACGACGCGGTGCGCGTGGAGATCACCGACGCCGACCCGGGCGCGCGCCCGGCCGAGCGCTGGGCCCTGGCCGACGACGTCGAACGGCTCCCGGGCGCCGCGGCGCGCCACCGCGACGCGCGCCCGGGCACCGGTGCCCCCGTGGTCCGGCTCGTGGGTCCGTACGACCTGTACCTCCAGCTCCGCGACCGCGCCACGCTCGTGGCCGACGCGGCGCGCGCCAAGGACCTGTGGCGCGTCCTCGGCCGGCCCGGGGCCGTGCTCGCGGACGGCGAGGTCGTCGGGACGTGGCGACCCCGCGCGTCCGGCCGACGGCTCACCGTCCTCACGGACCGGTGGGTCCCGTGGGACGCCGAGCTCACGGACGCCGTCGCCGAGCAGGCCGAGCGCCTGCGCGCGTTCCGCGACGCGGCGTCCGTGACCGTCTCGTCGGCGTAGGCCGCACTCACGAGGTAGCGGGATCAGCGCTTCACGTGGCCGTACCGGTGCGTGGTGCGGCTGACGGCCTGCTCGTGCAGGACCGTGAGCAGCTCGCGACGACCGCTCGCGACGACGGGGTGGTCCAGGACCGTGACCTCGCCGACGCGCTCGGCCGCGGCCTCGTGCAGCCCGGGCGCCGACCCGACGACGCGGACACGGCCGCGGACCGCGCCGGACGCGACGCGCCGCGCGAAGTCGTCGTCGCTCACCGCGGCGTCGCCCGTGCTCGGCACGACGACCGCCGGCACGCCCGCCGTGCGCGCGGCGTGCAGCACGCGCTCGACCTCGACGGGGAGGGCATCCGCGCCGACCCGCACCGTGAGCACGTCGACCGGCCGGTAGCGGAACACGTTCGACTCGACGTGCAGGCCCGAGGGGTCGTGGCCCACGGAGAACTCCCGCTCCCACCAGCGCGCGTCGTCGGCCTGCGCCCACGCGAGCCACGCCTCGGGCGCGGACTCGCGCGCGGGCGGTGCGGCGTCGCCAGGCGCGGCTCGCCCGGGCGCCGTGGTGCCCGACGACGTCCCCGCGCCCTCGTCGGCGCCCTCGCCCGTCGCGTCGGCCCAGCGGCCGAGCTGCGCGACGTAGTTCGGGCCGCCCGCCTTGGCGCCCGGCCCGACGGCCGACTGCTTCCAGCCGCCGAACGACTGGCGCTGCACGATCGCGCCGGTGATGTGCCGGTTGACGTAGGCGTTGCCCACCTGGACGGCGTCGAGCCAGCGCTCGACCTCGGCGTCGTCCAGGCTGTGGATGCCGCCCGTGAGCCCGAACGGGACGGCGTTCTGGAGCGCGATCGCCTCGTCGAGCGTGGCGGCGGTCATGATGCCGAGGACGGGACCGAAGTACTCGGTGAGGTGGAACGGGGACCCGGGCGCGACGCCCTCCTTGAGGCCGGGCGTCCAGAGGCGGCCCTCGAGGTCCGGCCCACCGTCCAGCTGCCGGGGCCGCACGAGCCACGACTCGCCGGGCTCGAGCGTCGTCAGGGCGTGCAGGAGCTTGCCCGAGGCGCGCTCGGTGAGCGGTCCCATGGTCGTCGAGACGTCGGTCGCGGGCCCGACCGCGAGCGAGCGCACCGCGTCCACGAGCTGGCGCCGCACGCGGCGACCCGTCTCGGTCCGCGGGTCGCCCGCCGAGCCGACGAGGATCGCGAGCGACGCGGCCGAGCACTTCTGCCCCGCGTGCCCGAACGCCGAGCGCACGAGGTCCGCGACCGCGAGGTCGAGGTCCGCCGACGGCGTGATGACGAGCGCGTTCTTGCCCGACGTCTCGGCGAGCACGGGGCGCGACGGCTTCCACCGCGCGAAGAGCTGCGCGGTCTCGATCGAGCCCGTGAGCACCACGCGCGCGACGTCGTCGTGCGTGACGAGGCGCGTGCCGAGCTCGTCGTCGGGCACGCGGACGTACTGCACGACCTCGGTGACCGATTCCGCGTCCAGGCCCGCGAAGTCCCCCGGCGTGGCCGCGACGGCGTCGCGCAGGCCCGCGTGGATCGCTTCGACCGCCACCTCGAGGCAGCGCGGCGTGGGCGGAGCGGGCTTGGCGAGCACGGCCGACCCGGCCGCGAGCGCCGCGAGGACCCCGCCGACGGGGATCGCGACGGGGAAGTTCCACGGCGGGGTGACGAGCGTGACGCCGTCGGGCGTGAACCGGGCGCCGGGCACGTGGTCCAGCTCCTCGGCGGAGCGCGCGTAGTAGCGCGCGAAGTCGACGGCCTCGCTCACCTCGGGGTCGGCCTCGGCGACGGTCTTGCCCGGCTCGTGCACCATCGCGGCGACGAGGTCGGTGCGCGCCTCCTCGAGGCGCCGGGCGACGGCGCGCAGGGCGGCGGCGCGGGACGCCGGGGCGACCTGCGACCACGCGGCGGTCGCGCGCACGGCGGTCGCGACGGCGTCGTCCACCTGCGCGACGGAGGTGAGCGGGGACGTGCGGACGGGCACGTACCCGGAGCCGGACCCGGTGACGTGCCGCGCCCAGTCTCGCGACGCGGCGACGGCGGGGTCGGTGTCGGCCGCGTTGGCGAACCCGCCCTCGCCGAACCCGGGGTCACGGGTGGGTTCGGCGCCATCGTGGCCGATATCCCCGGGTTCGGCGGGTCGGTGCGGCCCGACGGCGGTCGGGGTCCCCACGCGGGGGCGACGGCGGGGCGTCACGTCGGCGTCCTCGTAGTGCACCCCGTGGCGCACGGACGCGCGGAACGCCGCCTCCTGGCGACCCATCGGGCTGCCGGGCGACCCGTCGGGCGCGAACATGGCGTGCAGGAAGTTCTGCTCGGCGGCGTTCTCCTCCAGCCGACGCACGAGGTAGGAGATCGCGACGTCGAAGTCCTCGTCGCGCACGACGGGCGTGTACAGCACCACGCGACCGCCGCGCCCGGCGTGCGGGCCGGTCTCGACGCGGTCGGCCGCGACCTCGTCGCGCACGGCGCGCGCCTCGCCGGGGGCCATGCCCTGGAGCATCTCGACGTCGAGCGCGTGGCTCACGCCGCGAGCCCGGCCGAGCAGCACGGCGAGCGCGACGTGGAACAGGTTGTGGCTCGCGACGCCGATGCGGACGGCGTCGGTGCGGGGCTCGCGCAGCGCGTGGTCGAGCAGGCGGACGTAGTTCGCGTCGACGTCCGGCTTGGTCGGGTACGGCGCCTGCGGCCACCCGTGCAGCTCGGCCTCGACGGCCTCCATCGCGAGGTTCGCGCCCTTGACGAGGCGGACCTTGATCGGCGCTCCCCCGGCGGCGACCCGCTCGGTCGCGAAGCGGGTGAGCCCGTCGAGCGCGCCGAGCGCGTCCGGCAGGTACGCCTGGAGCACGATCCCGGCCTCGAGGTCGTGCAGGTCGTCGTGCGCGAGGATCTCGCGGAACACCGCGGTCGTGAGCGCGAGGTCCTTGTACTCCTCCATGTCGAGGTTGAGGAAGACGCCGTGGTCGCGCGCCGCGCGGTAGAGCGGCAGGAGCCGGTCGACGACGCGTTCGCACGACCCGTCGAGGTCCCACGTGACGAGCTGCGACGCGACGGACGACACCTTGACCGACACGTAGTCGACGTCGGGCCGCCGCACGAGCGCGAGCGTGTGCTCGAGCCGCGCGTCCGCCTCCGCCTCGCCGAGCACCGCCTCGCCGAGGAGGTTGACGTTGAGCGCGTAGCCCTCCGCCCGCGTCCGGGCGAGGTGCGGGCCGAGGCCGCTCCCGGCGTCGGCCACGAGGTGGCCCACGAGCTGGCGCAGCCGCACGCGCGCGGCCGGCACGACGACGCGCGGCAGCACGGGCGCGACGCCCGCCCCGACGCGCAGCAGCGTCCGGTCGACCGGACCGAGGAACGAGCCCGCGCTCCCGGCGAGCTCTCCGAGACGGCCGAGCGCCCGCGCGGCGACCTGCACGTCCTGGGGACGCGCGACGTCGTCGACGAACCGGACCGCGAGCTCGAGGCCCGCGGGGTCCGAGACGAGCGCGCCGAGCCGCTCCGCGGTCCGGCGGGCGCGCGCGTCGCCCGCCCCCTCGCTCGCGGCGAGCCAGCGCCCGGCCAGGGTGACGGCCTCCTCGACGAGGTCTTCCGGGGAGGTGAGGGTCGTGTCGCCGACGGCTCCGGGGGTGGGGAGCGGCCGGGCGGGCGCGTCGTTGCTCATCCCTCCAGGGTGCCTCGGGTCGCGGTGGCTCGTCTTGTACGATCCAGGGCGACATGGCACCCGTCCGCGACAACGCCGAGACCTCGCCGCCCGCGGCGGACCAGCTCCTCGCCGCCCTCAGCCCCGCCATGGTCGCGCTCATGGACGAGCTCCCGGACACGATGTTCTGCGCCAAGGACGTCACGGGCCGGTACGTCGCGGTCAACCCGGTGTTCGTCGCGCGGACGAACGAGCGCTCGCGCCGCGCGGTGCTGGGCCGCCGCGCGCGCGACCTGTTCGTCCCGCAGCTCGCCGAGCGCTACGAGCAGCAGGACGCCGAGGTGCTGCGCGGGCGCGCGCTGCGCGGCGAGCTCGAGCGCATCCGGCGGCTCGGCGGCACGTCGGGCTGGTTCCTCACCTCCAAGCTCCCCGTGCACGACGACGCCGGTCGCCTCGTGGGGATCGTGTCGGTCTCGCACGACCTGCGCGCGGGCGCGGCGGACGACGCGACGATGGACTCCCTCGCCGCGCTCGTCGCCGCGGTCGAGGCCGACCTCGGGGCGCGCTGGACGACGGCGCGGCTCGCCGAGGCGGCCGGGTGCACGCCGGCCGTGGTCGACCGGCGCGTGCGGCGCGTGTACGGCGTGACGCCGCGCCAGCTCGTGCTGCGCACCCGCGTCGACCACGCGACGCGCCTGCTCGCCGGGAGCACGGCCTCGATCGGCGAGGTCGCGGCGGAGAGCGGGTTCTACGACCAGCCGTCGTTCACGCGCACGTTCGCGCGCCTCGCGGGCGAGACCCCGGCCCAGTACCGCCGCCGCACGCGCCGCTGACCTCGTCGCCGCCGGGATCCGCCCGTGCCGAGGCCGGGGTTCCGGGTCACTCCGGGCGTCGGCTGACCGCCAACCCCGGGTTCGGCGTGCTCCGGTGACGCACAGCCCCGGTTCGAGGACCTGCCGCGGTGGCGAGCGACGCCGTCGGGCACGGAGACTGACCGCATGACCTCCGTAGACTCCTCCCCCGCCCCCGTCCCGACCGTCGACCTGCCCGGCGGCGCGATGCCGCTGCTCGGTCTCGGGACGTGGCAGTCCGAGGGCGACGACGCGTACCGCGCCGTGCGCCACGCGCTCGACGTGGGCTACCGGCACGTCGACACCGCGACGGGCTACGGCAACGAGGCCCAGGTCGGGCGCGCGCTCGCCGAGTCGTCCGTGGACCGGGCCGACGTGTTCGTCACGACCAAGCTCCCGCCGGACGCCGCGGGGCGCGAGCGCGAGACGCTCGAGGCGTCGCTGCGCGACCTCGGCACGGACCACGTGGACCTGTGGCTCATCCACTGGCCGCCGTCCGGCGAGGCGTCGCCGTGGGTCTGGGAGCGGTTCGTCGAGCTGCGGAACGAGGGCAAGGTGCGCTCGATCGGGGTGAGCAACTACTCGGTCGAGCAGGTCGACGTCTTGTCCGAGCAGGTCGGCGAGACGCCCGCCGTCGACCAGATCCCGTGGAGCCCGGCCGACTACGACCACCGCGTCGTGCACGAGCTCGCGCAGCGCGGCGTCGTGCTCGAGGGGTACAGCCCCTTCAAGCGCACCGACCTCGACGCGCCCGTGCTCGCCGAGGTCGCGGCCGCGCACGGCGTCACGCCCACGCAGGTCGTGCTGCGCTGGCACCTCGACCACGGGTTCGTCGTCATCCCGAAGTCGGTGACGCCGGAGCGCATCGAGGCGAACTTCGCGGTGACCGGCTTCTCCCTCTCCGCGGACGAGCTCGCGGCGATCGACGCCCTCGGGCACCACAGGGGCGCGTGAGCGGCGAGCGACCGCGCCGGGGGTAGCGTGACCCTCGGTGCCGCACACCCCCGCGGCACCGAGGAGAACCTCGAACCGGAGGAACCGTGACGACGACGTCCGTGCCGCCCACCCTCACCGGCGGCGAAACCACCCCGACCGACAGCACCGATCTCCCCCGCGGCGCACGCCGCTCCCCCGACGCCGGGACCCCGGCGTCCGCGCTCGACACCGCGCACGCGCAGCTCGCCGGCGCGGTCGGCTTCCTCGGCTACGACGACGGCCTGCACGAGATGCTCGCGACCCCGCGCCGCGAGGTCAACGTGGCCGTGCCGCTGCGGCGCGACGACGGCCGCACCGTCCTGTTCCACGGCTACCGCGTGCAGCACAACGTGTCGCGCGGCCCGGGCAAGGGCGGCCTGCGGTACGCACCGAGCGTCGACATCGACGAGGTCCGCGCGCTCGCCATGTGGATGACGTGGAAGTGCGCCCTCGTGGACCTGCCGTACGGCGGAGCGAAGGGCGGGGTCGCGATCGACCCGCGCTGCTACTCCGAGGCCGAGCTCGAGCGCGTCACGCGCCGCTACACGTCGGAGATCATGCCGGTGATCGGCCCCGAGCGGGACATCATGGCGCCCGACATGGGCACGA
>JAQSXO010000477.1 GCA_029256625.1 Cellulosimicrobium sp.
CCGGCTCGACCCTCGTGACCGTCGCCCGCCGTCGGACGAGGCGCACCGCGACGGGGAGCATGACGACCAGCCCGACGACGTTCGTCACCGCGATCGTCGTGTACAGCGCGGTGGGGCCGCCCCCCGCGCGCGCGAGGATGCCGCCGACGCCGAGCGAGACGGCGTGGTAGAGCACGTTGAGCGTCACGGCGACACGCCCGTACCCGAGCTGCTCGAGCAGCGTCAGCAGGTAGAGCACGAGCCCGACGCCCGCGTACGACGGCCCGACCACGCGCAGGTAGAGGGCCGCCTGCGCGGCGACGTCCGGGTCCGCGGAGAGCCGGCCCGCGACGAGCGGCGCCGTCAGGAGGACGAGCGCCCCCACCACCGCGTACACGCCCGCGACCACCACGGTGCCCGCACGCAGCGTGCGCGGCAGCAGCCCGAGCTCGCCCGCGCCCCACTGCTGGTTCATGACGATGCTCACCGCCGCGGCGAGCCCGATGGCCGGCACGATCACGAGCGTCTGGACCGTGGCCGCCCCGCCGAAGCCGGCAACGACGTCGGTGCCCGACGGGCCGAGGAGCCACATCATGACGAGGTTCGTCACGGTGAGCAGGAGGTAGGACAGGCCGACCGGCAGGCCGACGCCGAGGAGCAGCCCACGCACGTCGACCCGCTCGACCCCCGCTCCCCCGGGAGGCACGTCCGACGTCGTCGGCTCGGCGGCCGGCGGGACGGAGAGCGGGTCGGACGACGCAGCGCCCGCCGGGGCGGACGGTGCCGCGACCGGGGCCGGCGTCGGGGAGGACGGGGGCAGGGGCGGTGGCGGGGTCGGCGTCGTCCACGACCCGGCGGGCAGCGCGCGGAGCGCCCGTCGCCACGCCGCGGCGAGCCGCTGCGGCGCGGGACGGTGACGCAGCGCGAGCAGGCGTCGCAGACCCGGGACGTGCCCCGGCCTCGGGAGCAGGCGGGCGCGCACGAGGAGCGCCCAGGCGACGCCCGCGCCGACGAGCGTGGAGCCCGTGATCGCGACCGGGACGGCGAGCACGCCGAACCCGCCCACGAGCCCGACGACCCACACGACGAGCACCTGGAGCCCCGCGACGAGCAGTGCCACGGTCGCCGACGCCCCGGTGCGCGCCCACCCCCGCAGCGCGGCGGCGGTGACCGCGGTCGGGACGGACAGCACGCTCGCCACGACGGTCCAGCGCGCGAACGCGACGAACTCCGCGACGAGCGGCGCGGGCACGGACAGCACGTCGGCGAGCGCCGGGGCGGCGAGGACCACGAGCAGAGCGACCCCGCCGAGCACCGCCGCGCCCCAGCCCACGAACCGCCCGAGCAGCGCGGTGGTCGCGGGCGTCGGGACGACGGCCGCGCCGCCGTCGTCGCCCGCGCCGTCCCCGGCGCCGTCCTCGTCCTCGACCCCCGCTGACCGACCCCGGGACCCGTGCAGGCGCGCGAAGCCGACCTGCGTCGAGACGTCGAGGCCCTCCTGGACCGCGAGCACGAGGAACGTCACGGGGATGAAGAGCGACCGCACGTAGAGCGCGTCGTCGCCCATGTGCCCCAGCAGCGCCGCGATGACGAGCTGCGCGAGCGCCCCCACGACGAGCGCCGCGGAGATCGGGGCGGCGAGGCGCACGACGCGCCGGCGCAGGGCCCCGACCGTCGGCATCGCGGCCGATGGCGGCGGCACGGGCGGCTGCGCCTCCGGTCGCGGCGAGGCGGTCGCGACCGGGGTCGCGGCCGCCTCCCTAGACGAGCTCGGCATGCCGTGCCCTGCCCTGCAACCAGCCCTGCGCGAGGGTGAGCCGCTGGACGGTCCGCGTGCCCTCCATCATCTCCAGGCCGGGCACGTCGCGGACCAGCTTGTCGAGGTACGGGTGCTCCCACCGCGCGCCGGGGCCGAGCAGCGCGGGCACCGCGTGCGTGACCTCCTCCGCGAGGGCGAGCGCGGTGGCCTTGGCCGCCGCCGGCAGCGTCCCGTCCGCCGGGTCCGCGTCGGCGGCGCGCGCGGCCTGGTTCACGAGGGCGCGCGCGGCGTGGAGCCGGTCGTCGAACGTCTCCAGACGCCAGCGCTCGTCGGCGGTGAACGACGACCGCTCGGCGCGCACGTAGTCGAGCGCCGCTTGCGTGACGCCCACCGCGAGCGATGCGACGACGGGGCGCAGCCGGTTGAACGTGCGCACCGCCCCGAGGAGGCCGCGGCGCGACGGCGACAGGTGCCGCCCGAGCGTGTCATGGGCGAGCAGGGGCACGTCGTGCAGCCGCACCTCGCCCAGCTGCACCGCGCGCATCCCGGTCGTCACGAGCGGCGCGGCGTCGAACCCCTGCCGGTCGGTGTCGACGAGGTAGACCCCGACGCCCAGCGGGCCCGGGCGGTGCCGCGCGAACACGACGCCGAGGCTCGCGCGCGCGACGTTGCCCACGTACTTCTTGTGTCCCCGCAGCACGGGAGCGCCGTCGGCCGCCCCGACGACCGCCGTCTCCAGCGCCGCGGCGTCCGAGCCGCGGTCGGGCTCGGTGAGGCCGAAGAAGGTCCACGTGCCCGGCCGTGCCACACGCCGGTAGAAGCGGTCGCGCTGCTCCTCGTCCGCGAGGTCGTCCACGACGACCCCGGACATGGACGGCCCCGGCGCCCCGACGACGATGGACGCGTCGCCCCACGCGAGCGCCTCGGCGACGACGACGCGCTCCACGCACGTGCGCACGTGCACCGGCACGCCCCGCACGCGCAGCGGGTCGTCGAGGTACCCCGGCGGGAACCCGCCGAGCTGCCGGTACGGCAGGGCCCCGGAGTCCAGGAGGACCTGGAGCGCGGCGGGGTCGGCGTCGATCGGGAGGGCGTGCTCGCGGAGCGCCGCGCCGACGGGCCGCAGGTGGTCGCGCAGCGCGACGAGGTCGACGGTGGTCATGCGTCCTGC
>JAQSXO010000478.1 GCA_029256625.1 Cellulosimicrobium sp.
GTAGAGGATGAACAGCGGGTGCTCGGCCTCGACCCACACGGGCGTGTGCGTCGTGTCGGCCGACTCGAGCGCGTCGTGCCACCACACGTCGCGGCCCTCGGTCCACGCCGTGTCCTGGCCCGTGCGACGCACGACGAGCACGTGCTCGACCGTCGTGGGGTCCGCGCCCTCCTTGGGCGCGAGCGCCTCGTCGACCGCGGGCTTGAGCGCGGAGGCCGCGCCGCGGCGGTACCCGCCGTCGGCCGTGATGACGAGCTTCGCCTCGGCGTCGGCGATGCGGCTGCGCAGCGCGTCGGCCGAGAACCCGCCGAACACGACCGAGTGCGGGGCGCCGATCCGCGCGCACGCGAGCATCGCGACGACGGCCTCGACGACCATCGGCAGGTAGATGACGACGCGGTCGCCGGTCTCGACGCCGAGCGCCGCGAGCGCGTTGGCCGCGCGCGACACGTCGCGCTGCAGCTCCGCGTACGTCACCGTGCGCGTGTCGCCCGGCTCGCCCTCGAAGTGGATCGCGACGCGGTCGCCCAGGCCCGCCTCGACGTGGCGGTCCACCGCGTTGTATGCGGCGTTGAGCGTGCCGTCCGCGAACCAGCGCGCGACGGGAGCCTGCGACCAGTCGAGCGTCTCGGTGAACGGCGTGCGCCAGGTGACGAGGTCGTTCGCCTGCCGCGCCCAGAACGCGAGCCGGTCGGCCCGCGCCTCCTCGTAGAGCGCGGGCTGCGCGTTCGCCTGCGCGGCGAACTCCGGGCTCGGCGGGAAGCTCCGGGTCTCGTGGAGGAGGTTCTCCAACCCGGGCTGGGCAGTGGTGGACTCGTTCTCTGGCACGCTGACCTCCGGTGCGCATCGACTCTGGTGCGGTCCGCCGGCGCGCGACGCGTCGCGCCCGGGGAGGCGGGTCCCTGTAGGGCCTCGTCGCGGGCGAGTCTAGACCTCGCGCGTGACGGGGGTCACCGCGTCCATGATTCGGGCGCCCTCCTAGCAAACTCCGACCGTGCGCCTCCGGTCGCCGTCGGCCAGGGGTGTTGACATCCTGGGTGGCGCGCCGGTCGGGGGAGGGAGACGCGCCAGTGGGCCAGAGCACCTTCGTCCACCAGGACGTCCTCGGAGCGGTCACGGGCTGGCTGCGCGCCGGTCACGACGTGGTGCTGCGGGGTGACGCCGGGTCGGGCAAGAGCACCGTCCTGCGCGCTCTCGTCGCACCGCTGCGGTCCTCGGGCACCGCGGTCGTCGAGCTGCCGGGGGCCGGGACGGGCGACGCCGTCCCGTTCGCCGCCTTCTCGACCCACCCGGTGCTGCGGCCCCGCGGCCCGGGTCGTGTCGGGGCGGCCGACGCGAGCGCGGTGCTGGCGGAGGCGCTGGGCGCCCGGTCCGCCGTCGTGCTCGTCGACGACGTGCACCTGCTCGACCGGGCGTCGCTGACCGTCGTGGCGGCCGCCGCCCGCCAGCGACCCGACCAGGTCCGCGTCGTCACGACCCTCCCGTCGGGGGTCCCGCCCGACGCGGGCGCACCCCTGACCACCGGCGCCGTGCTCGAGCACGTGGCGCCGGTCGGCGTCGACGCCACGGTCACGCTGCTCGGCGACGTCCTCGGCGGCGCGGTCGAGGTCGGGCTGGCCGCGGCGGTCGCCGGCAGGTCGGGCGGGAACCCTCGGATCGAGCGCCTGCTCGCGACGGCGGCCCTCGAGGCCGGCGTGGTCGGTCGGACCCGCGGGCGCTGGACACCCACGGGAAGCCTGGAGTCCCTGCCCGTCGACCCCGTCGTCGAGGGGCTGCTGAGCCAGCTCCCCGCCGACCAGCGCGACGCGCTCGACGCGCTCGCCTGGTTCGGGCTCCTCGACCTCGACCACGCGCGCACCCTGCTGGGCGACGACGTCGTGCTCGCCCTCGACGCCGCGGGACGGATCGCGGTCGACGAGCGGTCCCGGACCCGCCTGGTGGCCGTCCGTCCGCCCGTCCTGGGGCAGGCGCTGCGGCTGCGCCTGACCCCGGCCCGCCGCGCGCTGCTGCGCGAGCGGGCTGCCGGGCTGCTGGGCACCGGGACGGCGTCCGCCGACCCGGGGCCGCGCGGGGTCGGCGCGGTCGAGGAGGACGACGTCGTCCCGGAGGACCGGCCGGTCCACCAGCAGGTCGCCCTGATCTCGGAGTCGGTCCGCACGCGCGCGGCGCTGTGGTCGCGAGCCTGGTCGGAGCGCCGCGACGTCGCGAGCGCGCTGCCGCTCCTGCGGCTGCACCTCGTCGACGGGCTGGCGGTCGTGGACGCGGACGAGGTGTTCGCGGGCACGACGGCGGGCGACGACGACGCCCCCGAGGAGGTCGGCGCGTACGTGCTGCTCCGGGGGCAGTGGGCCGCGCACGACGGCCGGACGATCCGGGAGGGCCTCCTGCGCGACCCGGGGCCGTCGGGTCGCCTCGTGCTCCCCGGGCTGGGCGAGCCGTTCCTCGCGCACCTCGACCACCTCTACGCCCGCGGTGCGGCCGACCGGTCGCCAGGAGCGGGTGGCCCCGGCGGCACGGACCTGGCGGTGCGCCTCGACGTCGCGGACCTCGACGTGACCGACCTCGACCTCGCCGACGTCGACGACGAGCGGGACGTCCCCGAGGCGCTGCAGGGACTGGCGACGATCCTCCGGGTTCAGGGGGCGCTGGAGGCGGGCGCCCCGGACCGGGCGATCGAGCTGCTGGGGGCGTGGCAGGGTTCCTCCCGGCAGCGCCCCTTCACCTACCAGCTCGACGCGCTGCGCGGCGACGCCCTGCTCCTGGCCGGCCAGCTGGACGACGCGGTGGCCTGGGCCCGCGGGCGGCTGAGCGCCGCCTACGACGACCTCGCCCCGTTCGGCATCCGGCTCGCGTCGCGCGGGCTCGCGACGGCGTTCTTCCTGCGCGGTGAGCCCGACCGTGCCCTGCGC
>JAQSXO010000479.1 GCA_029256625.1 Cellulosimicrobium sp.
CGCGTCCTCGAACGCGGGGGCGTTGCGCGCGGCGTGCCGCGCGACGCGGCGGTCCTCGAGGTCGTCCTGCACCTCGTCGTGGCCGTGGAGCTGCCACGACCGGTAGGCCATCGCGAGCACGAAGGCCGTGATGCCGAGCGTGATGACGATCGCGGTGAGCACCATCGCCTGGACGAGCGGGTCGCTCATCTCGTCCTCGGGCGTCGTGCCGATGAGGGGCGCGCCCCCGGCCCGCCCGCCCGCGACGAGGAACAGCAGGTTCGCGCCGTTGCCCATGAGGATGAAGCCGAGCAGGACGCGCGTGAGGCTGCGCTCGAGCAGCAGGTACACGCCCGCCGCGAAGAGCACGCCGATCGCGAGCACGAGGACGACGCTCGGGGTCATGTCGATGACGTTCACCGCCGGCCACCCCCGATCGAGTCGGGCTCCATGGCCTCGAGCGGCCCGGTGTCCTCGCCCGGCTCGCGGCCGGCCGCGGCGCGCTCGGCGTGACGGTCGATCTCCGCCCCCAGGGTGCGCAGGATGTCGAGGACGAGGCCCACGACGACGAGGAACACGCCGACGTCGAAGAACAGCGACGTGACGAGGTGGATCTCGCCGACCAGCGGCAGCGCGATGTCGTACGCGTCGCTGCCGAGCACGTTGCCGGTGAGCAGGAACGCGACGAGCCCCACGCCCGCGGACAGGAACAGTCCCGTGCCGAGCAGCAGACCGGGGTGCACCGGCGCCGCCTCCCCGAGCTCGTACCGGCCGCCCGCGAGATAGCGCACGATGAGCGCGATGCCGACCACGAGCCCGGCCGCGAACCCGCCGCCCGGCGCGTTGTGGCCGGAGAACAGCAGGAAGAGCGCGAAGACGATCATCGCGTGGAACAGCACGCGCGTGACGACCTCGAAGATCACCGAGCGTCTCTGGGGCGCGAGCGTCCGACCCGCGCTGAGCCAGACGAGCATGCGCGGCTGGTCCTTCTCGGTGACCCCGCGGCGGCGGAGCGCGGCACCGGGGTCGTCACCCTCGCTCCACACGCCCGAGCCCGAGGAGGTCGTGGCGGGCCTGGCCCCCGACGCCCGCAGGATCTCGCCGCTGCGCGTGCGCAGGAACACGAGGGACGCGACGCCCGTGGCCGCCGCCAGGAGGACCGAGATCTCGCCCATCGTGTCCCACGCGCGGATGTCGACGAGCGTCACGTTGACGATGTTCTTGCCGTGCCCGAACTCGTACGCCTCGGCCGGGAAGTCGACGGAGATCGGTGTCGCGACCCGCGCGAGCGGCGCCACGACCGCGAAGCCCATCATGACGACGGCGACGGCCAGGCCGATGCCGAGGCGCACCCACCGGCTCGCGGCGAGCGGACGGTTGGAGAAGTACGCGGGCAGACGGCGCAGCACGAGCACCATGACGACGAGCGTGATCGTCTCGACGAGGACCTGCGTGAGCGCGAGGTCGGGCGCGCCGTGCAGGAGGAAGAGGACGGCGTTGCCGTACCCCGCGATGCCGACGAGGATCACGGCCTTGAGCCGGCGGCGCGAGCGTGCGGCGAGCACCGAGGCGATGCAGATCGCGGCGACGGCGACGAGCTGTGCGGGACGGTCCCAGGCCTTGAGCTGCTCGGGCCACGCCGTCTGCACGACCATGACGATCCCCGGCCCGAGCACGAGGACCACGAGGATCGCGCCCAGGTAGAACGGCAGCGAACCGCGCTGGGTGACGGCGGTGACGTCCGCCGCGAGGTCGTCGAGCTTGCGCATGACCTTGCGGTACGTGACGTCGGCCTCCGGGCCGGTCCACAGCGACGCCTGGAACCGCTCGACGCGCGCCCGCTGCCAGAACAGCACGACGCCGACCGCGAGGACGAGGACGGTCAGAGCGAGCGCCGGGGTGAAGCCCGCCCACAGGACGAGGTGCCCGGGCTCGCCCACGGGGTACGTGTCGGCGTACGGCGCGAGGAGCTCCTCGCCGAAGTGGGGCACGAGCGCCGTCGCGAGGCCGAGGACCGCGAGCACGACGGCCGGGCTCACGAGCAGGAACGGCTGGCGATGGATGCGCGCGGGGTCGATCGGCGGCTCGTCCGCCGCGACGGCGGGGCCGCGCGCGGCGCTCGGACGCTGGCCCACGTGCTCGTTCGCGCGGGACGGGGACGTGCCGAGGTGCGGCTTGGACGCGAACGCGCCCCACCAGAACCGGATCCCGTACGCGACGGTGAACATCGACCCGACGACGACGGCCCAGAGCACCACCGTGTCGACCCAAACGGGACCCTCGCCGTGCAGGAGCGACTCGAGAGCCGCCTCCTTCGCGACGTACCCCGCGAACGGCGGCAGCCCGATCATCGACGCCGTCGCGAGCCCGCCCGCGACCGCAGTCCACGGCAGGGCCTTGCCCACCCCGGTGAGGCGGCGCAGGTCGCGCGTGCCGGTCGCGGCGTCGACCACGCCCACGACGAGGAACAGCGACGCCTTGAACATCGCGTGCGCGCCGATCATCGCGAGCCCGGCGAGCGCCGCGCCGCGCGTGCCGAGCCCCACGAGCAGGATGATGAGGCCGAGCTGGCTCACCGTGCCGAACGCGAGGACCAGCTTGAGGTCGTACTGGCGCAGCGCGCGGTAGCCGCCGACGAGCAGCGTGCCCGCGCCGAGCGCGATGACCATCGACCGCCACACGGTCGTGTCGGAGTACGCGGGCGCGAACCGCGCGACGAGGTAGACGCCGGCCTTGACCATCGCGGCCGCGTGCAGGTAGGCGCTGACCGGGGTCGGCGCGGCCATCGCCGCGGGCAGCCAGAAGTGCAGCGGGATGAGCGCGGACTTGCTCGCCGCGCCCACCAGGAGGCACACGATCGCGGCCGTCACCGCGCCGCCCGTCGGCGGGTCGGCGATGATCTCCGACATCCGGAAGGTCCCGCCCTG
>JAQSXO010000480.1 GCA_029256625.1 Cellulosimicrobium sp.
CCTCGGCCGCGAACCCGACGAACGCACCGCGGCCGCGGTCGGCATGACCGGGCAGCAGGTCCAGGAGATGTACCGCCTCCTGGCCATCGCCAAGTACGAAGACCGATACGTCATCCCCACCGCCCACACCGAGATCGCGCGCGAGCTCGACGAATTGTCCTGCTCGCTCGACTACGACGGCGGGCCGGGGATGGGTGGCGCGGGACCGACGACGGGCGAGTCGTTCCACGCGGTCGGCGCGCAGGAGCGCGCCACGAGCCCGTACACGCCGTCCACGTCGGGCCGGGTCAACCTCCTCAACTGGAACGGCGACGGGACCCCGGGCGGGCTCTTCCCGCCGTCGCGACCGGCGGGCGGCCCCGAGCCCTCGGGGGGTGCGGCATGAGGCGCGCGGCCCGGTCCCGGCCGGCGTCCTCGACGAGCGCGGCGTCGCCCGGTCCCCTGCCGGACGACCAGCGCCGCGCCGCGCACACCGCGATCTCGCTCCTGCTCGACTACCCCACCGCGGAGGCCGCCGCCCATCGCGCGGACGTCGAGGACGTCGTCGCCGGGCTGCCCCCGGACGTGCGCCGACCCCTGCGCGCGTTCCTCGACGCCACGGCGTCCGTGCCCCTCCGCGAGCTCCAGGCCGCCTACGTCACGACGTTCGACCTCAAGCGGCGGTGCTCGCTCTACCTGTCGTACTACGCGGCCGGGGACACCCGGAAGCGCGGGGCCGCGCTCGTCACGTTCGTCGAGGCGTTTCGCGCGGCCGGCTGGGAGACCGACGGCTCCGAGCTGCCGGACCACCTGCCCACGGTGCTCGAGCTCTCCGCGCGGACCGACGGCGAGATCGCCGGCATGGTGCTCGACGCGCACCGCGACGGCATCGAGGTCCTGCGCGCCGCGCTCGAGACCGTCCGCAGCCCGTACGCGCACGTGGTCGCGGCGCTCGTCGCGACGCTCCCGGCGATGCAGTCCGCGACCGCCGCACGCTTCCGCGACCTCGTCGCTGCGGGACCGCCCACCGAGCTCGTCGGCCTGAGCGACCTGTCCCACCTCACGCCCTTCGCCACGATCCCGAGCCTGACCGAGGAGACCCGACGATGAGCCCGCTCGACGTCCTGCTGTGGGTCGCCGTCCCGTACGCGGTGGCGGCCGTGTTCGTCGTCGGCCACGTGTGGCGGTACCGCTATGACCAGTTCGGCTGGACCACGCGGTCGTCGCAGCTCTACGAGAACCGCTGGCTGCGCCTCGGCTCGCCGCTCTTCCACGTCGGCATCCTCATGGTCATCGGCGGGCACGTCGTCGGCATCCTCGTGCCGCGCCCGTGGCTCGAGGCGGTCGGCGTGGACGAGCACGCGTACCACCTCGTCGCGACGATCGCCGGGACGTTCGCGGCCGTGCTCACGGTGGTCGGGCTCGTGATCCTCGTCCTGCGCCGGAGGCTCTCCGGCGCGGTGTTCCGCGTGACCACGCGCACGGACAAGCTCATGTACGTCGTGCTGGGAGCGGCGATCGGGTTCGGCACGCTCGCGACGGTGCAGCACCAGATCTTCGGCGGCGGCTACGACTACCGCGGCTCGATCTCGCCGTGGTTCCGCTCGCTGCTCACGTTCCAGCCGGACCCGTCGCTCATGACAGACGTCCCGCTCACGTTCCAGCTCCACGTCCTGTGCGGCCTGGCGCTGTTCGCCCTGTGGCCGTTCACGCGCCTCGTGCACGTGTTCTCCGCACCGCTCGGGTACCTCACGCGCCCGTACGTCGTCTACCGGCGGCGCGCCGTCGCGACGACGTCCCGCGCCCCGCGCCGCGGCTGGGAGCCCCCGACAGCCCCGTAGTCAGCGCGGCAGTCTGAGGGCTCCCTCTGCGGACGTGTAGGGAGCGGGATCTACCCTGACCTCCACCAAGAAGAAGGGGACACCATGGTCGCCAGCGAGGCTTGCAGGAGGTGCGGGGTCGACGTCGTGCGGCTGCCGTCGTTCGACGGTGCCGTGCGCCTCTTTCACGCCCGAGAATCGACAAACTCCGACGTCGACGCGGCCCAGCGCTGGTACTACTCCCGCGGTCGCGGCGCGGTCAGTGGAGCCGACGCCATCGCGTCTCCCGGCACGCCGTTCCTCACCCTTCACCTCTGCCTGCGTTCGCGCGTCGGTATCGGCGAGGACATGGCGAACAGCATCGGCACGATCCGGGTCGGCGACGCGATCGCGCAACGGAGCGATCTCCAAACTGCCGAACAGTCACCGCTGCGCCTGCCCGGGTTCCGGTGGACCTACCGGTGGCCATCCCATTGGGCGCACATCGTCGTCGCCCACTTGCCACAGGCACTGTGCGGAGCTGCCGTGCTACTGCCGGAGGAGATGAGTGATCGGGAGCGGGCCCGCATCTCGACGATGCACGTGTGCCCACAGTGCGTGCAGGTGAACACCCGCCGCGAACGGCTGCGCTGACGAGTCGACGTCCGGCGCTCCTGGTAGCTCGAACAAATCGAAAAACGCCGGGTGTCTGTGCGAACGTACGAGGGCTGTCGCGTGGTGCGGGGACGGCTGCCGGGCCGCCGCATCACGTTCGGTCTAGCGCTTCTTGCGCACCTCGTGAGCCCACGACGACGCCCGGCGGCCATCCCCGTGCTGCCGGGCGTCGTCGCGTGCCGGGGCTTGCCGACCCTTCTGCTCAGCCCTGTGCGGGCACGGGACGGCGCGTGAGGCGGATGCTCACCTCGGTCGCCTCGCGCGACAGGTACTCGCGGTCGAACGCGCCGGGCTCCCGCCCCTCGAGCTGCGCGAGCAGCGGGAGCGGGTCGTGCGGCGCGACGAGCACGAGCCCGTCGCCGGGCGCGAGCGCCTCGAGCGCCCCGAAGACGACGCCGTGGCGCACGGCGTGCGGGATCGTGCGGACGTCGAG